>JAAEQG010001366.1 GCA_024231775.1 bacterium | reverse complement strand
TTCCTCAACGCGTCCCAGTAGCTCCGGCACCACAGTCGCCACCGCGGCTGCGTGCAACTCCATGTCGTCCGCGGCGTCGCGCGCTGCGGAGAGCGCCGTGGACAGCCCCGCCCAGTCCTCGTGGGCGAGGTGGTGGATGTGGGTGACGCGGGTGTCTGACCAGAGACCGGTGTGGATCGCGGTGTTGCCGATGTCAATCACGGCAACAGCCGACGCACGGGGCCCGTCACTTGGAGAATCGGTTGTGTTTGGCGTGGCAATCATGTCAGATCCGTCTGATGATCGGGTGCGGGGCGAGCGGGCTCCGGCATGGTCTCCTGGCGGATGTCGGCGATCGATCCCCAGAGTACCTGGCCCAACTCCTTCAGGTGCGCTCCGGTCACCGCGCTGATCCCCAGGACTTTGCAGTCGAGTTCTTCGGCGAGCGTCGTGCAAAGGTCTTGGTCTGGTACCAGGTCGAGCTTAGTGAGGACGACGAACTCCGGTTTTTCGGCCAGGGCGCTGCTGTAGCTCTCGATTTCTCGGCGCACGGTGCGGTACGCCTCCAGCGGGGAGGTGTCCGTGCCCACCGGGGCTGCGTCGATCAGGTGCAGCAGCACCCGGGTACGCTCAATGTGCCTCAGGAATGTGTCGCCGAGCCCCTCGCCGCGGTGGGCGCCCTCGATCAGCCCGGGAAGGTCGGCCATGACACAGCGGCGGTGCCCGGGCAGCTCGACGATTCCCAGTTGAGGTTCGAGGGTGGTGAACGGGTAGGCGGCGATCTTCGGCCGGGCTTTGGACATTCGCGACAGCAGGGTGCTCTTACCCGCGTTGGGCAGCCCCACCAGACCGATATCGGCGATGAGTTTCAGTTCGAGGCGCAGCCACCGCTCCTCTCCGGGTTCGCCGGGTTCCGCTTCGCGTGGGGTCTGGTTGGTGGGCGAGGCAAACGACTTGTTGCCGCGTCCCCCGCGTCCGCCCTGGGCGACGCACACGAAATCACCCACGACCGCCAGGTCCTTCAACAGGAGGTCGGTGTCTCGATCGTAGACGAGCGTGCCCGGCGGGAGAAGGACCCGCAGGTCCTCACTCGAGGCGCCGGTCATGTTCTTGCCCATTCCCGGCCGACCGTTGTCCGCGCGCCAGTGGTGTCGACCGGCGAAGTCCAGCAGGGTGTCCACGCCGTCGACCGCCTCCAGGATCACGCTGCCGCCGTCGCCCCCGATCCCTCCGTCAGGCCCGCCTTTGGGCAGGAAGCGCTCCCGGCGGAAGCTGACGCAACCGGCGCCGCCATTGCCGCCGCAGACATATATTTCCGCCTCGTCGATGAACACGGTTGCACCGAATAAAAGGGAGGATGGTCGCAAGACCACCCTCCGTAGACTAATCCATGATCCGTTGCGCGGTGTCCTAGGCGGGATCGACGTTGATGTTGCGCCCCTGATAGCGCACGGTTCCATCCACCAGCGCAAAGAGCGTATCGTCTCGTCCGCGACCTACGTGCCGCCCGGGTTTGAAAGGCGTTCCGCACTGGCGCACGATGATCGTCCCTGTGGTCACGCGTTCTCCGCCGAACCGTTTGACGCCGCGGAACTGCGGTCCGCTGTCTCGCCCGTTGCGGGTCGCCCCTTGGCCCTTCTTGTGTGCCATCCGTTGTTCTCCGACTACCGATCCTACAGATCGGTTTTCAACCTACGTTTCGCATTGCCCGGAGATCCGCAAGATGCTAACGCATTACCCATCGACGACCGGCCCGAATAGGGGCTGCTCGTTTTCGGGATACCAGATCTCCGGGAATATCATACTCGATCGCCAGCGTCTTGCGAAGGGTGAAGAACGGGGTGTTTCCGTTGGTGCGCGGTTTCTGGCCGTCGAACGCGGGGTTGGCGACCCGGGTCACCTCGCCGGATAGGCCAGCGGCGTAAATCGTGAAGTGGCTGGCTTCGGCGTCGAACTGCCGGAAGATTGCCACTGATGTTCGGGAGTTATCGGTCCCTCGGAGCAGTTTGCCGCTGGCTTTGAGCGGCTCGAAGAGGAAAGGATGCTGCTTGTGGTGCCGGCGGCGGATGGCGTCGAAGACGGACGGGCTGACCTCGTCCCCGCTACGGAACACTCGCAGGCCGTCGGTCACCAGGTCGAATTGGGGGTAGAAGTCCACTTCGCGGTCAGTCCGGTTGGTCACCGTGTAGATCATGTACCAGAACGTGGTGGGGCGGGTGTCGCCGGGGAGGGTGACCGCGATGCGCGCCGGATCGTGGAACCGGAACTCCAGCTCCCAACTCTTGGGGGCCATGCTGGGTTCGGGCGCTGCCATGGCTGTGGCGGCGGCCAGGCTGACCGCCAGCACCGCACTGGGGATTCGCCGTTTCATGGTGCTGCGTACGTACATGCTGCATATGGTAGGGTGGCGGAATCATCTGTCAACGGAGGCCTACGAAGCCTGCCCCCCACGGGTGCATGACAGAATGGGCGGGCTGATGCGGCCCACAGCGCGTTCATGTTGCCAACGCATCGAGCAGCCCCGACGGGGCGTCATAGACCAGCCCAGGGCAACGCCCTGGGGCCTCGTGACCGAGACAGACACAAGCCCTGAAAGGGCGGCATAGCTTTACTTCGCCCTTTCAGGGCTTGCGTTGCATCGGGCAATCCCGTCCCAGGGCGTTGCCCTGGGCTGTCATAGTGCGCCCTTTCAGGGCGAGGCGGATCGTCCAGACGCGGCGATGCTCGCGCGGCGATGATCTCGCGGAGCCAATCGCTCGGCGACAGAACGCTCAGAAGCCCGCCTGTGAACTGTCACGCGCCTGCTCCCCACGACTTGTGGGGCGTCCGGGTGGGGTTATAATGCCCGCGTGCCCGGAAGACGGTCCGTGTCCCGCGTTGATGGATTCATCCCTTGGCTGACTCTCCGCAGCATTCTGGCCGATCGGTGGTGGCGCCCGAGCCGGCGTCGCCCGGTCCGACTTCTCGGTTGCCCCATGCTGCCGTGTGGTTGATCGCCGTCTCCTTGGCGTTCATCGCCTGTTCCCAGGTTCTTGATTTGGACGCTCCGGTGGCCAACCCCGCGTTCGGGCAGGCGGTAGCGCATGCGGGGGCTCGGGGGGTGTTTGCGTTTACCGGGCAGGTGACCAAGAACACCTACGGCGTGTTCATGGTGGATGTAGACGCCGGTACGATCTGGTGCTATGAATGGGATGAGGGGAGGGGGAGTTTGCGCCTGCTGGCGGCCCGTTCGTGGCGGTACGATCGCTACCTGGAAGAGTTCAACGTCGGTGAACCGACGCCGCGGGAGGTCGAGAGTCTAGTGGAGATTGAGCGGACCCGGCGGTTGCAGGAAGCAGGGGCCAGAGAGGATTAGCGTTCACGCTCGAGTGGACGGAGTGAAATTCGATCATGGCGAAGATGTTCTACAGCGTTCAGGAAACCTGTGACAAACTCAGCATGAGTGAGGACCAAATCAAAGACTTGGTCCGTCAGGCGAAGCTGCGCGAGTTTCGCGACGCAGGGAAGTCCAACTACAAGGTCGAAGAAGTCGACGCCCTGGCGGGTGAACTCTCTCTCGATCCGTCCGCTCAGTCGGGCAGCGGCGAGTTGGTGTTGGAACCGGCTGAGGAATCGACCATCGACGTGAAGATGGGCTCGACCGGGGACATGATGAGCCTCGAAGAGGCCGACCTGGACGACACCGCGGCGGGGCAGGAGGGCGAGGAAGCCAAGAAGAACGGAACGGTGGTGACCTCGGTTGGCATCAGCGTGTTCGACGAGGCGGAGGAGATCGATGGTCTGGCTGATCCCCTGGCCCAGACGGTGGTCTCCGGAGCCAGCGCCGGCGGTCTGGGCATCGAAGGCGTGGGGAGTGGTTCGGGCCTGCTCGATCTGACCCGCGAAAGCGACGACACTTCGCTCGGGGCGGAACTGCTCGACGAGATTTATCCCGGTGACGAAGACGAAGCCGCTCCGGACATGGGTGATTCGACCCGCGCCGGTCTGGAGGGTGTCCTTCCTGACGCACCGGAGGGTGACGAGATTTTGGCGGGGACCGGCGTAGCTGCGGCATCTGAAGACGAGGCGGAATCAGCAGCCCCTTCGGTAACGGCGGTCACTCGGTTCGAGTTCAGCCCCGACGCGGTGAGTGCGGCGTTGACCGGTTTGCTCTTGGTGGCGATGGCGGTGCTCGGTTTTGCGGGACTGGCGGTGGCGGCCAGTCTGCGCGGCGGCTCTCTGCCGGTGGTTGACTTCGTATTCGGCAAGCTGTGGATGTTCGGTCTGGGCGCGCTGGTGGTCACGGGGATCGCGGGGGCGGTCGGCTTCGTCCTGGGCAAGCGTGCCACGAGCTGATTCAGCCCGGAGGCGGCGCAGACGTTGTGGTTGGTCGCTGGGCGGGCGGAGCGGCTCGAAGGAGGGGCAAGAGGCGGCGCGTTCCGTCGATGACGGTGGGCGTTCATCCTCTCGGCGTAGCTGAATCCGACTGACTGTGTGGTGGGGTAGGGATCCGTGGGCCGCTACGGCCTGTTGTGTGCAGCGTTAGACTTTCCAGGTATCAGCACGGGAGGTGTGCGATGAAGAAGGGCCAGTGGTGGATCGGATTGATGGTTATCGGTCTTGTCGTTCCGGCGGTGGGGGGATGCAAGACGCTGGAGGAGTACCGCCAGCTCGAAATGTCGCATCGGACCGCGCTGGCGGAAAAATCCCAGATGGAGACCGAGTTGTACGATGCGCGTACCCTGGCCGACAGCATGCGCACCCGGCTCACCGCCGGCGAGCGAGAGCTGGAGACCAAGAATCAGCTAATCGCCAGTCTGCAGCGCGAGAATGATCGGCTGGACGAAGCCGCCTCGCTGGCGGAACAAACTCTGCGCGAGTTGGCCTCGCGGGGGATGCCCACCGACCCGATCGTGCTCAAGGAGACCCGTCTGCCCGCGGCGTTGGACTCGGCGCTCAGTGAGTTCGCGAATCAGTATCCCAACGACGTGGACTACAACGAGGCGACCGGGGCGATCAAGTGGAAATCGGATGTCCTGTTCATCTTGGGCAGCGACGTCGTCAAAGATACCGCCAAGGCATCGTTGAGTCGTTTTGGTGAGATCCTGAGTTCGCCCGCAGCGGCTGGATTCGAGGTAGTCATCGTGGGCCATACGGATGATCGCCGCATCGCCAGGGAGTCGACCGCCAAGCTGCATCCGACCAACTGGCACCTGTCGGTTCACCGGGCCATTTCGGTTTCGGGAATCATCCTTCAGGGTGGCTACGACGCCGCCCGCGTCGGGGTGATGGGCTATGGTGAGTACCGTCCGGTTGCGTCCAACGACACCGCGGACAGCCGGGCACACAATCGGCGTGTGGAGATCTATCTGGTCGAGCAGGGGGCTCTGCAGGTTTCCCCGCACCATGCCAACGTGTTCACGGTTCCCGAGCTCGGATTGGCGTTCGCGAAGGCGACCCCGTAGCGCGGGCCATCCGCCCGGTTCCTTGCTCCCGTCCAAGACAGGGCGGGGCTGATGTTCCCGGGCTGGCTGGTGGTTATCCCGGAGGATCATCCTAGGTCCCTGAGGAAGCGTTTGCGCTGAGCGCCGCTGTAGGTCTTCATCCTACTGGCTCATGTCAGGCAAGAGGCGCGGTCGGTGGCGCTCTTCGCGGTGATCGGCGTCGAAGCGATGCTGTTTGGCTGGAGGGTGATCGACTTCCACATTCTCGGGTAGCACAGCCACGCCTGGAGCTCGTGGGATTACCGCGTGTCGTGGTCTGGACGGTGCTTCCTGTCTTGCCGATATCACGCAAGTGTCGTCTCCAAAGCAGTCGTACCGATTCTGGTCCGGGGTACGTCGACCCTCATCCATGCACCTGAGAGGGCGGTGGGCTGCTGAGAATGGGCGTCCCGCCGCACCGAAGGCGGTGGCACCTTTCTGGAAATAGCACTACTATTCCGCCTTCTGCCCGTCAGTGGCGGGAGCAGAGAGAGTGTGGATCCGCCGTCACCGGCAGCCAGGCGAGAATCATGACCGAGATGCCCATCCCCGCCCACAACGATGGCCTCCGCGACACGTTGAGTTCTCCGGAGCCACCGACGGAAGGTGCCCGGGAGACCGCAGATTCCATTGTGGTCGCGTTCATTCTGGCCTTCGTGTTCCGGGCGTTTATCATCGAAGCGTTCGTCATCCCCACCGGGTCGATGGCTGCGACGCTCTACGGTCGGCATGGCACTATGCTGTGTGCCGACTGCGGGTGGGAGTTCGCCTATGGGCTGACGGACCCCAGTGTGCTACACCGCCGGCGCCAGCTTCTGGGGCCGGACGAGTCCGCGGTGTGCCCCAACTGCGAACACGCCAATCTGACTACCGAGATCAACGATCGGAAACGGAACTCCGAGGCGGGGGACCGGATTCTGGCGCTCAAATGGCCTTACGACATCGGCAGCGAGTGGCTGGGGCCGAAGCGCTGGGACGTGACCCTGTTCAAGGACCCCAGCGACCAGGATTCCATCGACGGGGTGACCAATTTCATCAAGCGCATGGTGGGCGTGCCGAACGAGGTGCTCGAGATCGTCGACGGTGATGTGTACGCCACGCCCCTCGATCAGCTTTCAGAGCAGACCCGCGCAGCGTTGGAGGATGCCCGTCACGCGAAGTACCTGCGCCGCAGTTCCCCGAACGGACGCAGTGCGGAGGCGGGGGCCATCGAAGCCCGCTTGCGCAAGAGATGGCCTGCCGTTCTCGACGAGTTGGGGCAGGAAATGCAGATCTGCCGCAAGACCCCTCTGGCCCAGAGTGCACTGTGGACCGTGCTCTACAACCACGATTTTCCGCCGCGGACGCTTGATTCCGGTCAGCCGCACTGGGCGCCGATTGCCCCGGAGACGGCGGCCTGGGACGCGGGTGGTCGAAAACTGCGTTTCGCCGGAGGGGAGTCATACGCCGGGCTGATCCTGCGGGGCAAGCAGGCGACCGACCGGGTTGCGTACAACATCCGCGATCCGGGGGAATCGTGCGGGGTGACCGATTTCCGTCTCCGGTTCGTCGCCACGTGGGATTCAGGCGAGAGCGCTCTACTGTTGAACCTCTCGAAGCGCGGACGCTCGTTTTGGGCGGAGCTGCGTTCCGACGGTTGCGTTAACCTGTACGAGACTCAGGGCGATCCGCCCCACGAGGAAGAACCGCTGGCCACCGAGCGGCTGGCGCCGTTCGAGCCGGGAGCAGGCGTCGTTGTCGATCTCCAGTGCCTCGACTACCGCGTTGCGCTCAGCCTTGACGGTGAGGAGTTCCTGGCCACAACGCCGGATCAGTTTGCACCGGACCTTGCCACTCTGCGTACTCTGCGGCCTCAGGTTGCGAGCGAACCAGTCCGGATGTTCGCCCGCGGTGCCGCCATGGTACTGACTCACGTTGTCGTGGAGCGGGACGTGTACTATCGTTCTCCGCGGAGGGTGCGGATTGATCGTCTGTCGGCGGTGTCCGGGCTTACCGGAACGGTCTGGGGAGGTACGGGGAATCCGATACTGCTGCGCGAGGGTGAGTTCTTCATGCTGGGCGACAATAGCCCTGCCAGTGGGGACTCGCGGCTTTGGTCGGTGGTGGGCGAGCACTTGTCCGCCCGGGGGGAGGACTATCAACTGGGGACCGTGGCGCGGGACCAGTTGATCGGACGAGCCTTCTTTGTGTATTGGCCCAGCGGGCATCGCTCCGCACACATCCCGGTGCTCGATCGGCTGGGGATCATCCCCAACGTCGGTCGAATGAGGTGGATCCGCTGAGCCCGAGCCTGTGCTCCGGCTTTGTCCTCCAGGACGCGATCCCTCCCGGTGGCACGGGGCAGGACCAAAGAAGCGGCGAACTTATGCACTGGTTATCCACAGCTCCGGCAGCCTGAGGTTGGCGCCGGACGGTCCGGTGGCTAGTGTCGTTTGCGGGTTGTGGCGATAGCTGATTCGAGCTGTCACCCGGTGGTGCAGAGGTGTGATCTGGCGCGTAACCTATTTGGTTGAAGCAGGTTATGTGTGAATGTGCGGTGCGGAGGTCTCCTCCGGATCTGTGGTGCGGAGGTGAGGCGAATTGCGTGGGGCTCGGGTGGCGTTCCGGCGTAGGTGATTACCCCAGTGGTTTTCAACAGTCGGGTCACGATGGCGTGGCCTGGTGGAGGCATGTTAAGAGTGGCAAGGAAACCGCTGCTTGAAGCGAGTAATCTGGTGAAGCGCTACGACGGTCGAGCGGTTGTGGATCGGCTGGGTTTCTGCGTTCAACGCGGAGAGATCGTTGGCCTGCTAGGCCGGAATGGCGCGGGGAAGACCACCAGTTTTCGTATGGTGGTCGGGATGATCGACGCTGACGAGGGTGCGGTGGTCTTCGACGGCGAGGATGTTTCCCAACTTCCCATGTACCGGCGGGCCCAGCGTGGATTGGGGTACCTGTCTCAGGAGCCCAGCGTCTTCCAGCGTTTAACCGTTGAGCAGAATCTTCTGGCGATCCTGGAAACCATGCGCGGGCTGTCGCGGCGAGAGCGACGCGAGTCAGCGGCGCGACTCATCGCCCAGTTCGGACTCGAAAAACAGGCGCGTCAAGAAGCCAGGACGCTTTCCGGCGGTGAGCGACGCAAGCTGGAGATTGCCCGCGCCTTGGTGACCAATCCCACGCTCATCCTCCTCGATGAGCCCTTCAGCGGCGTCGATCCGATTGCGGTGGAGGAACTACAGCACGAGATCATGCGTTTGAAGGAAGATCGCGGCATTGCGGTTCTTCTCACGGATCACAACGTTCGCGAGACTCTGGCGGTGACCGACCGCAGCTATATCATCGATCAGGGGCGCGAGCTTCGCTCAGGGGCACCGCGCGAGCTGATCAACGACGATCTGGTTCGACGGACCTACCTAGGCCATACTTTTCAGGGTAACGAATTCGACGCCGGGACTGTGAAGGTCCGCGCAGATCAGGCCTGATCCACCATCTCCGATAGGCCGTGGACCTCCTCCACCAGCTCGGCGACGGGTGAGCGCAGGCGGGGCGTACCCGCGGACGAGTGGGGTGCCGAGGTGGGGGGCTCCTGCTTCGTCGCATCCGCCAGCAGCATCCGAAGATCATCCATCGATGCGCGAGCTTGGTGTACCAGGTCCGTGACCTGCTCCGATGTGGCGGCGACCGATGCGGTCAGACTCTCGGAGCCGCGGTCCTCAGGTGGGTTGACGGATGCATCGGTAGTGCTGGCTTCCAGATGGGTCCGTAGCGAAACAGACTCATCCGGCTTGTGCGGCGTATCGACGATTCGTTGCACGATGGAGGTCAGGCGGCGCAATTGCTCGTCGCGGCGGATGGACGATTCCCGCAGGCCGGGCATGTTCCGCCAGAGATCCTCGGTCTTGCCGACCATCCCCGCGAGTCTGGCGTCCGTGTGACGCACCACATCCACGAGCCGATGCTCGGCGCTGCGCAGCACGTCTCGTACGCGATCCTCAGTGGTCTCGAGCGCGTTGGAGAGCTTGTGGTCCGTTTGGCTATTGAGCGATCCGATCTGGGCGCGGGTGTCGTCGCGGACGCGTACCAAGCGTTCGTGAGTCTTTCGTAGCAGCCCTGCCAACCGGCGTTCCGTGGGTCGCGTGATCCTGCGGTCACGCTGGGCGGAGGCGCGGCGCTCCAGGCGTTCGATACGGCTGATCAGGGCGTCGAACTCCGAGTCAAAACGTTCCAGGCGTCCATCTGCCTCTTGGTGGTTCACCCGCGGTGGGGGTGTCTGGAACGCTTGGGCCGCACCGTGGGCCAGGGCACAGGTGACGGGAGTCGGAGCGGCTGGCGGTGGATACGCCCCCATGTCGAGCGATCCGCCGGGCACCGGGACTTGGGGCGCCGCCGGGGCGATGCCCGCAGTGGACGACACCGGGCGCGGGACGCGGCGCTGATCGATGGTGAGCATCTGGGACACGACCGATTCGATGATCGTTCCGTCGATCGAACTGCGGTCCGCGGCGTACGCGCTCAGCATGGCGTTGTCGCAGACGGTATTGATCAGACGCGGTACTCCCTGGGAGTAACGATAGATCATCTCCAGGGCAGAATCTTCAAACAGGTCGTTCTCTTCGGCGCCGGCCGCCTCGAGGCGATGCTGGATGTAGCCTTGGCATTGCTCCGGGGTGAGGGCGCTGAGGTGAAACGCGCGGAAGATCCGTTGACGCAACTGGCGCAGGCCCGGTGTCTGGAACTGAGGACGTAGTTCGGGCTGGCCGAGGATCATAGTCTGGAGCAGCTTGGCGTTGTCGTCTTCAAGGTTGCCCAGGGTGCGCAACTGTTCGAAGCCCTCCAGAGGCAGGGTCTGGGCTTCGTCGATCATCAGCACCACCGGCGTTCCGTGGGCATACTTTGCCAGCAGGAAGTCGTACAGGACGCGCACATAGCTGGTGTTGTCGGCGTTTCCGGGTACGGGAACGCCAAAGCCATTGGCCACTGCCGCGAGGAGATCGTTGGCTGATTGCACCGCGTGGTTGATCGTCGCGGCGCAGATCCCGGTCGGAAAGTGCTGCAACACCATCTTGGTGAGCAGCGTCTTACCGGTTCCGGCTTCGCCGGTGAGGAGCATGAAACCCTTGCGTTGCCCGATGGCGTAAACCATGGACGCCAGGGCTTCTTCGTGATCCGCCGTAGCGTAGAAGAAGCGTGGGTCGGGGGTGTTGTTAAAGGGCAGCTCCGATAATCCGAAAAACTCTGCGTACATTGCGCTCCGCCACCCTGAAGGTCAGATAACTGAAACTGAGGCGCTGCATTAATATCGGTCGTACCCGGTTCGGGGTTTAGCTGCGGATGGTAACAGGTCGTGTTTCGTGCGGGCGGGTGCTCTGTGCCTGGGGCAAGGTCCGAATAACTGTGCATGGTCCGATTTGTGCAAGGTTGTTCAGGTGCGGCCCGCTGCACCCGATAAACCACCGTGTCCAGGCGTCTCCGCGGCTGCGGGCGGTGATGGAGGCCGGACCGGCCAGTCAGCCTTCGGTCGTGGCGCACCGCCAGGCGCGGTGGCGGAGACCGAGTGAGGGTGGGTGAACGCGGAGCCGTCGGGTAACCGCGTGTGAGGAGTGGGTCCATGGTCAGGACAACGGCAACGATTATGGGGCTCGTGGCGCTGCTCGGCGGATCCGGCTGCTCGACGCACAACGAGGACCTCCGCCATTTCCTGGATGCAAACAAGGTACAGGTTTCCGCGATCGAGTATCGGGTGGGGATACCCGACGCGATCTCGATAAAGGCACCGCGGATCCTAGAAGTCGATGGTGGTGGTGGGCGAATCCAACCCGATGGCAAGATTTCGTTGCCGTTGCTTGGGGACGTGAAGGTCGTGGGCCTGACCGCCAAGGAAATCTCTCTGAAGCTGACCGAGTTGGTGAGGCCCTACTACAAGGATCCCAAGATCCAGGTGGAGGTTACCGGGTACAACAGCAAGAAATACTACGTGTTCGGAATGGTGGGTGGCGGCTCCGGCGGTGGGGGGAGTGACCACAACGTGAGTGCCCGACCCTACACTGGGCGGGACACTCTCCTGGACGTCATGTCTCAGTCCGGGATGAACTTCCTGGCCTGGCGAAGCCGCGTGCAGGTCATCCGTGCGCATCCCGAGGAGGAGCAGCGCAAGACCATCACCGTGGACATGGACAATATGGTGCGTAATGGCGACCTGACCATGAACGTGCTGCTGGAGCCCAATGACATCGTGTACGTTCCCCCGACCCCGATTGCCTGGGTCGGGTTGCGGCTGCAAGAACTGCTGTTCCCGTTCAATCCGGTAATCCAGGCCTATCGGTACCCGGCGTCGGTTGTTGACGCGGGGGACACTTATGCCAACCGGAACGACGACTGAAGAAGAGAACGAGCGCATGGGACGCATTGCCGAAGCCCTGAAGAAAGCGGAGCGTGAGCGCCTGGGACGCATTGGCGGTGACTTCACCGGCGCCATGGTGACCCTGCCCCCACCGAGGTTCGATGGGATCGGGTTCGGGGCACCGGGTGAGCACGGGTTGGGGTCTGAGGTGTCCGGCTCTTCTGAGCCTGACGCTATCGTGCCCGGGATGAGCGAGTCCCTGGTCGCTTACTACGATCGCTCATCTCTGGTCAGCGAGCAGTACCGGGCGTTGCGCACGCGGCTGCTGAGCCAGGACTCCCTCGACGACCACCGTGTTCTGGCGGTGACCAGCAGTCTGCCGAAAGAAGGCAAGACGGTCACCACCATCAACCTGGCTTTCACCCTGGCGGAGATTCGGCATCTTGGCGTACTGCTGGTCGATGCGGACTTTCGGCGCAGCTCGCTGGCTACTGCGCTCAAGCTCCGTTCGTCGCCGGGCCTGGCGGAGCTGCTCGCGGGCGATGCGACCTACCCGGAGGTGATTCAGAAGACGCCGGTGCCCAACCTGCACTTCATCGCAGCGGGCGAGTTGCGTGGCCATACTGCCCCGGAACTGTTCGGCGGGGAACGTACCCGTTCCGTGTTCCGGTGGTTCGAATCGCAGTACCACATCACCACGGTGGACACGCCTCCGGCGACCACCGTCACCGACGTGGGCATCCTCGGTCAGTTCTGCTCGGGGGTGCTGATGGTGGTGCGTATGCACCGAACCCCCGAACCGTTGGCCAAGCGGGCTGTGCGCATGTTGCAGGCCAACAACGTGCCCATTCTAGGATGCCTTCTGGTGGGGCGTGATGACCGCACGGCCGGTTACGGATACCGCAGCAACTATGGACGCTATTACGACTCCTACGTCCGAGACGACCGGTAAGAGGAAGGAGCCAGCCAGCCCCCCCATGATCTCCAACCGCACGATTGTTTGCCTGGCGAGCGACTGGGACTACGATCCGACCAGCAAGCACCAGGTCATGCGCGTACTCTCCCGCTATAACCACGTGGTTTGGGTGAATTACCGCGGGACGCGCTGGCCGGCACCGACGCGAGCCGATTTTCGCAATGTGGTGGCGACGCTCCGTCAGGTGACGCGCGGCGTGCGTCGAGTCTCGTCGCGGATGGTGCAGGTTACGCCGCTGGTCTTTCCGGCCCCGGGGGCACTGGCCCTTAAGAGCCTAAATGAACATCTCGTGGTGCGCACGGTCCGTCGTGCTTTGGCGCAGATGAACGGAGCCGCCCGCGATCCGGTGCAGGTGTGGAGCTTCGCCCCGGACACCGCGTTTCTCGCGGGCCGGTTCAACGAGGAGCGATTCGTCTACTACTGCGTCGATGAGCACGCCCAGTTCGAGGGGTTCAATCCGGAGTACATCACCCGCGAGGAGCGGGCCCAGCTCGGCGTCGCTGACGTGGTTATCACGACGTCGTCAGCCCTGTACGAATCCAAGGGCGAGATGCACCCCAACGTCCACCTGGTGCGTCATGGGGTGGACACGGAACACTTTGGCAGCGCCTTGGAAGACGATACGCCCGTTCCTGATGACCTCGAGACAGATTCGTCTCCGGTGGTTGGGTTCTTCGGCGTGTTGCATCATTGGGTGGATTGCGCCCTGCTCGCGGAAGTCGCCCGCCTCCGCCCTCACTACACCTTCGTGCTCATCGGGGAGGTGCTCACCGACGTGGGGGCTCTGCGGAACCTGCCGAATGTTCGCTTGCTGGGACGCCGCCCGTATGCAACCCTTCCTGGGTACTGCAAGGGGTTTGACGCGGCGCTGCTCCCGTTCAAGCACAACGCGATGACACGATCGGTCAATCCGATTAAGATGCGCGAGTACTTGGCGGCGGGACTGCCGGTCGTTTCCACTCCGCTCCCCGAGGCTCGGGTTTGCGAACCCGACGTCATCATCGCGGACGGCGCCGCGGCGTTTGCCCGCGGTTGCGATACGGCTATCGAGGAATCCCCCCGGCGCAGCCCGGAGCTTGCGGCGGCGCGGGTCCGGCGCGTGGCGGGTGACTCCTGGGAGGCTGTGGCTGAACGCCTCTCGGGAATCGTCATGCAAGCCGCCCCCGCCAAGACCGTAGCGGCGACGCCCAGCAAGCTTTCCGGATCTGTGGATTCCAAGCCGGTCTCATCCGTCGCCTGAGGCTGGTATCCGCGCGTATGCGGAGAGGCTTGGCACTCAGGTGGCGATCCATGTGTAGACAAGCTCCCGGAAACGCCGACAGGCGCACCGGTGTGTGCGTCCGACTTCGGCTGCCCGTGGTCTTGAGCATGGGCTTCGGTCTACTGCTCGGGATGGTCGGACCGGCGGCGGGTGCAGATTACTTCGTATCTCCCTCCGGTGATGATCGAGGTTCGGGCACTCGCGCTACTCCCTGGAAGACGATCCGGCAGGTCAACCGAGCCCTCCAACCGGGAGATACCGCTACTTTTCTGGATGGGGCCTATCCGGGGGTGATCGTGCCGGCGCGTTCGGGGGCGCCGGGTAAGCCGATCACCTACAGATCCGAACGCCCGCTGGGGGCGGTGCTGACCGGCGGTCCGGTGCACAGCGGGAGACCGCTCTGTGTGCTGCTGACCCGGCGCGAACACGTCGTCATCGAAGGGTTCCATCTGCTCCCGGAGCAGGGCAGTTGGATGCGCCTCCAGGAAGCACACCATTGCATCATCCGAGGCTGCCGCATGGAGCGGGCAGTCGACTCTCCTTGCCCGTTTTTCTGTAAGGACTGCAACTACAACCGCTACGAGGACCTGTGGCTCGATCGCTCGATGCGGGTGCGGGAAAGTGGGCACGTCACCGGCGACATGTGGAACAACTCCGGCGGAGCGCACAACCTCTTTTTGCGCATTTACTTCAGCCGGTGTGGGCATCGGCCCTTCGGTATGCGCATTAACTCCACTCACAACGTTGTGCGGCAGTGCGTGTTTGACTGTCGTTGGGGGCGCAACTTCGAGTTCTTCTCCACGCCGCGACTGCTGATGGAGGAGTGCGTGGTCACCAACGGGTTCAACGGGTCGGGCTCGGCGGACGGGCGGGCCAAACTCTTCCTGGTCGACTCGATCTTCCGTCGCAACCTCGTTTACCGCAACTACTACGGGGCCGCTTGTATTGCCTCGTTTCAAACGGACGACCTGCCTCCATGGTCCATGACCGGATCGCGTTTGTATCACAACACCTGGGTGGGCAATCATGAGTTTGGTTTTCAGATGAAGGACTTTGGGGCGCTGCCCCGACCGCACCGGGTGGCGAACAATGTCTTGCAGAACAACATCTTCGCCTACAATGATCCCGGCGGAGATGGGCTGGCTTTGCTGCTCATGTCTAATATCGCCGGGGACAACCGATTCTGGTTCAACGACTTCTACGGGCATCAACCGGAGTCGAAGACCGTTCGCTACGATCGATGGGGGGATGGGGGCGAACGGCCTGCGCTGCTGATGAGCGCCGAGGAGGCGAATGCCCGCTTGCCAGGGCAATTCCGCGGGAATGTCGCCGTGGATCCCGGTTTCGTTACTACCGAGGAAGATGACTATCGCTTGAGCGCGGACAGCCGGTGCGTGGATCAGGGGCGTCCACTGGCTCATGCTCGCGAAGCCGGGTCCGGCAGAGTGATTCCGGTGGATGACGCGCGCTGGTTCTACGACGGATTCGGTATCCCCGGCGAACGGGGAGACCTGGTGTTCATCGGCTCGAGCGCGCAGTCCGCACGGGTCGTGGAGGCGCGTCTCGATCAGAATGTGCTGGTGGTGGATCGCGACCTGAGCTGGACGGCGGGGGTGGGGGTCACGCTTCCGTATGTCGGACGGGCTCCTGATCTCGGGGCATACGAGCGTGGTGCCGAAGACCGCTCGCGCTACGCGGGACCTCGAGTCCCCAGTGGGCTCAGGGTGGAGACCATGGCTACGGCGGTACATCCGGTCGTGGTCACCGACTTCGAGGACATCAACCAGGAGGAGTGGTTCTACTACTGGAACGTGCGCACACACCGGAAGACCCGCGGATCGCACGAGGAAGGGTCTGCGGGTCCGGGCAGCCGGTCGCTATGCATTGTGGCCACCGAGGACGAATCATGGTTGGAGTGCGGCATCTGCCCGCGGTGGTGGGACCTGGCTCGGTTTCCGACGGTGAAGTTCTCCTACCGGATCCCCAAGGGGGTTCCGGTGGGCGTATGGGTTCACGTCTTCAGGAGCGCGCTCGTCGGGAGCGGGCGGGTGTGCCTGGGGGGAACGGCAAACCGCAAGACGGGCAGAGAGCGTGATCTGGGACGTGTGCGTCTGGTCGATGACGGTCAGTGGCACGAAGCCACGATCGACGTACGTCTTGTCCACAAGGTTTTTCCTCACGTCCGATTGCTGCAACGGTTTCGCTTCTCCACGGAGAGGAACGCTCGGGCAGGGCAGCGCTTCTGGCTGGACGACTTCCGCATCCTCCCGGGATCGCCATAGCTTCCTCCACATGCCCTTTTCCCATCAGCCGGCACAGGGGATAAGGCCCCTTGTTCCCCCCCAAGTAGGCTGACTCTCTGCGGCCCATTCGCAGCATTAACAAGAACCTCTATGTCCGTTCCGTCTGACTGGCGGGATGACGGGTCGGCAGAACAGAGGGAGGAACATCGTGGTTGCAGCCTGCCATCGGGCGGGTTGGGTTGTTGGACAGTTCGAGGGCACGAAGCGTGGTCAGAAAGGCCAGTTTCGCTTGAATCGGAATGGTCCTTCGGATACGATCGCGTCATGAGAACTGATGAATGGGCACCCGGTGGAAGCGAATCTGATGAGTTCTTTGCAGTGACTGACACGGTGTATGGAGGTCCTCTGTGTTACCAGTGCGCCAGGATGGGGACGCAGCCGTGACAAGGCGAGGGTGGCATGGTCATTCTGCCCATGTGTATGTCCTTGTGGGTCTGTTTGGCCTCTTTGGACCAGTTGACTCCCGTCATGCACTCGCCGATTGGGAACACCACTTCGAGCTGGCCGAGCAATTAGCTTGGGCTGATGTTGTTGCCATCGTGGAGTTCACTGGCATCGAACCCTGCTCGGCTAAGCGGCCCGAAACGCCTGCTTCAGGCCAAGGCCTCGATTCGGGGGGTGTTCCGTTTCGCTGGGTCGAAGTGCTGGCCAAGTCTCCACGCATCTGTATCGAGGAGATTGAGAACTGCACGCTATGTATCCTCCCGACCATTCGCTATAGGAACGGGAAGTACCTCGTCTTCCTCCACCACGGGCCGGAAGGGCACTTTCGCCTTGCCAGCGGGCGTTCGAGCATTCATCGTTTTCTCGCCCACGGTCCCCGCGTCCCCCCCGGGGGTCTGCTGAGGATCAACAGACCAAGGTGGTTCGAAGGGCACACGAGAGTCAGCCTGGACGAATTCCGGGAGTCCATTAAGCAGAGTGCTGCTGTCAATCGAAGGCAGGTGTTCGATCAGGCTTCGTGCATGTCGGTCCATTACCGAGAAGTCGGTGCCAGCACCACGGATATGTGTCGCGTGAGCTTCTCGACAACGACTGCGCCGGCAGTCGTCGCTAACCCGAAGGATGCGGATACATATTGGCTACGGGGTTACTGTGAGCGTAGCGTACTTCTCATGGATCAGACTAAAGAGAAAGCTAACCCGTATCGCAAACAATGCTTAAGAATAACGGGGACATGGAAATCGGGCTATTTCATAATCGAGCAGATCACAGAAGTTGAGAAGAATAACTCCGTCGTAAAGCAGCCCAAGGCGACACAGGCACCATCAGGTCCTTGACAGGGCAGGACAAGGGAGCAGGCCACTTCTTCTCGCAGGAACTAACCTCGGCGTAGCCACACAGAAAGTAGCCTGACCCTCTGTTGTGGTCCGTCGGCGTGGCGCGCTTGGGTGTTGGTCGTGCCCGCCGATCAGCGGGAGCGAAGGTTGAGGAACAGGAACAGAGCGTCGTTGGTCAGTCCGCTTCCATCGACGCGGTCGAGGGTGCCCACGATGTCACCCAGGCCGTCGCCGTCCATGTCCGCGATGAGCAGACTGTTCACCAGGGTGACGGTGGTCTCCGCTTGGCCCTGCTGCTGAGGATCGGTCAACAGCTCGAGCAGATCGCCAAGAGTTGCCCCATCTCCAGAGCCATCGCCTTCCTCCGCGGGAGCCTGATCGTCGATGAGCAGGGTTTCGCCCCACTGGTCGAAGACGTTGATGGCTTTGCGGGAATCAAACCAGGCGACGGCGCCCTCGGCGGAGACGACGACTTCCATCTGCCCGTCGCCGGTAAGATCGCCGATGGCGATGGCTTGCGGTTCGCGATCGCGAAACTCCGCCAGGGTGTAGACGCGCCACGGACTCCGCACGAAGTCGAACGGAGGGAACGTCGGCGATTTAAACCACTGCACGACCTGGCCTTCGGCGGAGCGGACCAGCACGTCATCGATTCCGTCACCGTCGAGGTCGCCGACCTGAATGGAGTCAGCCCCGGTGCTCACCTGTCCGATAGGGGCGTATACTCCCCAGGTTTCTCGGTGCAGTCCACCGGCGTCCTTTGGGTTGGGGATCCAGCGAACGTTGGCACTGGCTGCGGTGGGATAGGTGCAGACGACGTCCGGGTTTCCGTTGGTATCGACATCCAGGATTCGGACGGCGCCGACCGACGCGCAGCCACCCTCCAAGTCTAGGATGCAGCCGCCGCCTGGCGCCCCGTTGGCGCCTGGCGCCCCGTTGGCGTGTATTATCGTCCGCGTCCACGTTTCCCCCTGGCGTGCCAAGGTCGGTCCGGGATTTCTCCACAGATCGATGCTGTTGATCTGCGGCAGGGGGTCGACCGAGTCAATGGGCACGGCGGGATCACCCTCGGCCGAGTTGAACGCGACGACGATGTCCGGTGTACCGTTGCTGTCGATGTCGCCCACATCCATGCTGGTGTAGCCACCCTCTTCGAGCGAATCGCCCTCGACGCGTCCCGCCAGGATGGAGGTGGTGAGGATGGCAGGGGTCCAGGGCTGATCGGCGGCGTCTGCGGGGTTGTAGAACACGACAATGCCGCCTTCCACAGCTCCCGACACCGCACCGCCGTTGTCGGTGACGTCGCAGTCGGGCCGGGCGGGATCGCACACGGCGATCCGGCCGGTGTCCTTGACGAGTACGACGACATCCAGGCGACCGTCGCTGTCCAGGTCAGCCAGTTGGAGATCGGCGACCTTGGCGATCGGTGTGGTTCCGCCGAGGGGCAGGGTCTCGAATGCGATGTTGCCCGACGCGTCCCGGCGCTGGAGGTGAATCTGTACCGGTTGCGATTCATTCCAGGCGCTGGCCAGGTCGATCAGGGAATCCCCATCGAGGTCTCCGGCGACGGCGAATACCGGGCCGGCGGAGTCCTCACTTCGCGGGTCGACCTGCATGGCACTGAAGGAGGTCCCGGCAGTGCCGGTCTCCGCGAAGTTTGATCCTGCGGGACCGTCGCCGGCTGGATCGTAGTACATCGTACGGCAGCCCAGGAACAGGAGAATCCCTACCAGGAGGACTCCAAAACCGGTATTAGGCCGTGACTTCATATCCTGCATCTCCGCATTCGGTCAGTCCCACGCTGCTGCGAGGCGTATCGCTGGATCGTTCTTCCGCTACCTGGGTCATCCGCCGCATCGTGCGGCGATCGGGCCTATTCCTCGGTGGTGGCGTCGCCGTCGCCGAGTGTGTTGCGGAACCAGACCAGGGTGTCGTCCATGAGCCCGCTATCGACGCGCCGATCCATGGTTCCCAGGATGTCTCCGTATCCGTCTCCGTCGATGTCGATGATGTTGAGCCAGTAGATGACCGTCCCCGAGTCCTCGAAATCGAGGTCATCGGTGTCGTCGGTGGTTCCCTGGGCTTTGGTGTCGTCGAGCACGAAGTTCTGCACCCAAGGTCCGTAGGTGCTCTCGGAGATGGTCGCGTCATACCAATAGACGATTCCGCCGGCGGAGATGGCGATTTCGTTGACCCCATTACCGGTGAGATCGCCGATGGCCATTCCAGCCAGCCGACCGATGGGATACTCCGCGAGGGTGTACACCTGCCAGGGGAAGTTGAAGCGGTCCGGAACCACATCCGGCGGCGGGAAGATGGGCTCTCGGTCTGCCGCTCCGGGGTGGCGGAACCACTGCACAACCTGCCCTTCGTGGGAGCGGGTGAGCACGTCATCAAACCCGTCCATGTCCACGTCACCGATGGTGACCACGTCGGCCCACTTGACCACGTGCCCCACGGGCCTCAGCTCCCAGTTCGCCGGGATCAGGGTGTCCTTGGCGCCGACGATGTTGGAAGGATTGCGCCCCCACTCGATGTTAGAGGTGAGTGCATCGGGGTAGGTCCAGATGACGTCGAGGTCTCCGTCGAGATCGACGTCCGAGGGTTTGACATCGCTGACCCGGGGGAGGTCGCCCTCCAGGACCACCGGTGCCCAGAATCCCGAATTGATGATGACCAGATCGGTATCCAGCAGAGTACCGTCACTTACGGTCACTCGGAAGCGCAGCTCGTCGCCGGTCACCGGTGGGTTGAAGGTCGCCGTGGGCGTGTTGGCGCCGTTGAGATTCACTGATTCCCCGCGCACCTGGGTCCAGGTGTAGGCCAGGGCATCTCCGTCCGGATCTGATCCGCTTGCGGTCATGGTTACGGTGATCGATCCGGGACTCTTGACGTTGGGTACCACAGTCTGTTCGCCGGAGGCCACCACGGTGGGGCCATAGTTTGGTGGGGCTGAACCGAACTCGGCTATGTGTACGGTGACGTAGTCGAAGTCAGTCTGCCCGCCGAAGTTGACATCCAGGCGGAAGGTCAGGGCCGTCGGTGTTGCCGGAGCCACGAAGGTTGGCGCGGCGGTTGCGGTCCCCACCAGGGTGACCGCGGGGCCGGCGGCTTGGGTCCAACTGTAGTTGACTCCGCCGAAGCCAGGCCCCAGGGGGGCGAATCCCTGACGGGAGAAACTAGTGCTGCTGTCGAGGGTGGCTTCGCCGTTGGTGTTGGCCTGGTCCGGACCGGTGGCTTGAGCGGTCACCGACAGAGGTAGTGATCCGCCGGCGAACATGTTGGCGCCGCCGGGATTCGCGTAGAGCACGATCCGGTTGACCGGGCTGGGGTCATCCCCATAGAAGGTACACTTGGCGGGGTTGTAGGCGACGATCACGTCCGGTCCGTTGATCCCGTCGATCTCCCCCACAGCCATCCCGGTGTATCCGTTGAATTCCGGGTAGGTCTGGCTGTCCTCGACGGAGACATCACGTCGTACGGGTAGCTGGGAGCGCTCCAGACGCACCTCTCGCCAGGCGTCGCCGTCGGTGATCTGGTCGAGGTTCCCCGGGTTGAAGAGGATCTGTACCTCGCCGGTTCCGGCGTCGTCCAGGGCATCCCATCCGCCCTCGATGGGGCAGACGCCGACCTGTCCCGTCTCCTTGACCAGTACAGCCACGTCCAACCAGCCGTCGCCGTCGAAATCGATCATGTCCAGGTCGCCAATGATCCCGATGGGACCGGTACCGCCCAGATTGACCGCGACGTAGGAGATGTCGCCGTCCTCGTTGCGTCGCTGGAGGTGGATCTGCACGGGCTGGTTTTCGTTCCATCCGGTGAGAAGATCGATCAGCCCGTCGTTGTCAATGTCGAAGGGCATGACGAACTTGGGCCCGGCGGTGGATTCCAGCAGCGGGTCGATCTGGATGGCGCGGAAGTTGCTCGCGGTCTCCTCACCCTCCTCACTGGATTCCTCGAAGATGACCACGGGGGTCCCGTCGGGGACGTCGTGGCTGTCCGCCGGGAAGAACCCGGTGGCGCTGCTGAACTGATCGGACGCGGAATCCGAGCTATCGGGCAGGGCTCCGGGGCCGCTGATATTGGTCCCACTTCCGCTGTCGTAGAGTGATTGGCAGCCGACGACCACGCTAACGGCCACCACGATGAACGCCATCATACGAGCCACGGATAATCTCATGGACTGATACTCCAATCGCAGGCTCAGCGCGGACTCGTCCGCGAATCTTTACTGAGTTATCGGTTTGAGGGGGGGGCGACTTTGGGACCTGAACCGGTGTTCGCGCGCTCCCATAGGCTCGTCGAGGGGCCGGGGATTATCGGAACTGCGGCGACCTTCTTGCCGGAATGGGATCCGCAGGGGTACGATTCCGGCAGTTATGGAAGACGCAGAGCGGATACCTCCTGAAGACTGTTCCGACTCGCCCGCGGTTCGTTGGCTGTTGCTGGACGATGCCGCGCTGCTGGCCCAGTGCAAGGTGGACCTGTACCGGGCCAGCGGACCGGGTGGTCAGAAGCGCAACAAGACGGACTCCGCAGTTCGGCTGCGGCATGCGTCTTCGGGGCTTTCTGTGGTGGCTACCGAAAGCCGCTCGCAGCATGAGAACAAAGCCAAGGCGTTACGCCGACTTCGCCAGGCGGTGGCGCTCTCGGTCCGCGCTCCGGTGGATGCACCGGCGTACACCATGAGTCCGCTGCTGGGCCGCTGCATTACCGCTGGTGGGCGCCTGCACGTTGGCCGGCGGGACCATCGCTATCCGTTCGTGGTGGCGGAGGTGCTTGACGTGCTGGCGGCTTGTGAGGTGAAGGTGTCCCGAGCGGCGGAGTTGCTCGGAGTGAGCACGGCGCACCTGGGATCATTCTTCGCCAAGGATCCGGGGCTGTGGACCCGGGTCAACCAGATGCGCGGCGCGGCGGGCCTGAAACCGTTGCGCTAAGGCGGGGTCCGATGTCCCGCCGGGCGAGTTCAATTGGGAGGAGTCGGTCATGCCCGCAGAACACCACCGCGATCAGATTATCAAGTGCGTGGATTGCGCCGTGATTACGGTCAGCGATACGCGGACCGTCGACACAGATAAGAGTGGCCCGCTTCTTTGTGAAGCGCTCGGTGACGCCGGGCACCAGGTGTGCGCTTACGGAATCGTTAAGGATGACTTCGCCGCGTTGACCGATCGGCTGATGGCGCTGTGCGAGACGGGGTCCGTGCAAGCGATCCTGCTGAGTGGGGGTACGGGATTCTCGCCGCGCGATACGACCTACGAAGCGGTGGTCGGCGTGCTCGATCGTCGGATTGACGGATTCGGGGAGTTGTTTCGCGTACTCAGCTACGCGGAGATCGGTCCGGGGGCCATGCTCTCGCGCGCGGTGGCGGGCGTCGCCCGGGGCACGCTGATCTTCGCCATGCCGGGTTCGACCGGAGGGACCCGCCTGGCGGTCGAGAAGCTCATCCTTCCGGAGCTAGGCCACTTGGCGTGGCTGCTGCGTCAGTCATAGCTGTCCCGCGCCCCGAGGTCCGTTCGTGGGCCGGATCAGCGAGATGGGGCACGCGGCGGTGTGGATTACGTCGGCGCGGGCCGGTGGGCCAGCATCTCCTCGAGCAGCTCGAGCGGTAGCCCTACGACGTTGGTGAAGCTGCCCTCGATAGACTCCACAAATGGATCGTCCTGGTCCTGGATGCCGTAGGCGCCGGCCTTTCCGGCCCAGGCGCCGGTCGCCAGGTAGTCGTCCAGTTCCCGCGTGGTCAGTCGGCGCATCGAGACCCGGGTGATTGCGTGGTCGATTAGCCGGTGTTCTTCGCCGGCTTGGAGCAGAGTGACGCCGGTGATGACTTCGTGGGTGGTGTCCATCAGCGCGGTGAGGATGCGGCGGGCGTCGGTCTGATCCGCGGGTTTGCCGAAGACCTGGCCGGCGAGGGCTACGATCGTGTCGGCAGCGATGATCAAGCTGCCATGCACCAAACCGGCGACAGCTCGTGCTTTGAAGTAGCTTAATGCCTCCGCTTCTTCCGCGGGACTGACTCCGGGCTGAGGCGCATGTGGTTCGGGGAACGGAGGCGTGATGATCCTGAAGGCGTATCCAGCTTCGCGCAGAAGCTCGGCGCGCCGGGGGCTGGCAGAAGCCAGGATCAACTCTCGGGTCGCCTCAGAAACAGCGTTGCTCATGGTCTACCCCGCTCTGGCGGGCTGCCCGCCCGCGTCTTGTTGAAAGGCGCCGACCGTGCTGGCGCGCCTGCGGATTATACCCTGGTCTTGGCGCGCTCACACGTTTGCGCGGTGAGATGCGGTTAACCACAGGCGCAACGGAATACGCGATACCGCGTTCACGCGATGGCGGCTGTGGTAGTCTCTATAGTGAGGCGCGGCGAAAGTTTTTTGGAATAGATTTGCCCGGCGCGGTTTTGTGATGCATAGTTCCTATGGAACGAACAGAAGGTTCCGATGGTGACATCGATAGAGGTCGTTAGACCTCGTTCCGGCGAGAATGCCGGGACATTTTGCTGAGAGAAGCCTCGCCCTCAAGTGATGAGATAGGAATCGTTTGCGGGGTTGCGAGGCTTCTCTAGCGCGCGTTTCATGTCTGTGGCCGTAGATTGGTGCCGTGACCCGCCGTAGGTGTTTGGCGATCAGCGTCTCGGGGACGTAGCGTCACTATAGGTGGGCGGCGCCCGCCATGGAGCGGATTCACGAGGTCGGCTGGTACTGCAGTCAACCGCTTCCTGACGGGCGCGGCTCGGAAGAGACACGCATCGGCACTTCATGCCGGCTCCGGTGCTACATAGCTTCTATCGCGATGGCGCTGGCCTCACCTCCGCCGATGCACAAGCAGGCGATGCCGAGCTTTCCGCCGGTCTTGCGCAGACCGTGGGCCAATTCGATGACGATGCGGGCGCCGGTCGAGCCGATGGGATGTCCGATGGCGACGGCGCCGCCGTGGACGTTGACCTTCGCGTGGGGCAGATTCAACTCGCGCATGGCCACCATCGGGACGACCGAGAAGGCCTCGTTGATCTCGAACAGATCGACCGCGTCCAGCTCGAGCGACAGCTTTTCGGACAACTTCTTCATCGCGTGAACCGGTGCGACGGTGAACCATTCCGGGTCGGTGGCGGCGTTGGCGTGTCCGAGGATGCGGGCCAGCGGTTTGACCCCGAGGGCTTTGACGCGTTCCTCACCCATTACGACGATCGCGGAGGCTCCGTCGTTGATGTTCGAGGCGTTGCCCGCGGTGATGCGGCTTTCCTTGCCGAACGCCGGACGCAACTGGGTGAGCTTGTCAGCGTTGAACTTAGCCAGGTCTTCATCCTGGTCCACCACCACGGTTCCCTTGCGCCCCTTGATCTCCACCGGCACGACGATGTCTTTGTAGAATCCGCTCTTCCACGCGGCGATGGCTCGGGTGTAGCTTTCGATGGCGTAGGCATCCTGCTCTTCGCGGGTGATCTCGTACTTCAGGCAGCAGGTATCACCGCAGGTGCCCATGTGTTTGTTGTTATAGACGTCCCAAAGGCCGTCGTGGATCATCGCGTCGATCAGTTCGCCATTGCCCATGCGGTACCCGGTGCGGGCTTTGGAGAGCAGGTAGGGGGCTTGGGACATGCTCTCGACCCCACCGGAGACCACGACGTCCAGGTCGCCGCACTGAATCGCCTGGGCGCTGATGATGATGGTGCGCAAGGCTGATCCGCAGACCTTGTTGACCGTGGTGGCGCCGACTTCCGAGCTTAACCCCGCACCCAGGGCGCTCTGTCTGGCGATATTCTGTCCGAGGCCGGCACCGATCACGTTGCCCATGTAGACCTCGTCCACCTCGCCGGGGGCTACGCCGGCGGCGGCGAGCGTGCCTTTGATTACGGTGGCTCCGAGCTGGGCCGGATGAACCGCCGCCAGGGAACCGTTGAACGACCCGTGGGGCGTACGCACCCCACCCGCCAGATACACGTCTTTGAGCATGATCTCAGTCCCCTTGAGTTGAAGGCCGCATCCTCGCTCGCACACCGGCATCCTTTGCCAGCGACAACGGCAGATTCTAAGCTACCGGGAGTGGACCGGTCAAAACCTCGATATGCGCCTCACAGCGCGGACGGAGCAGGCGTCCATACACCGGATGGTAAACGGCTGCGGCTAGGCAGATGGTGAGCGCTTGGACCTGCCGTTTGGCAGAGGTTCGACCCGCGTAATGTGGATCGGGTCGCAGTACACCGCGCGCTCGGGGACACCGTCCATCAGGGGAGGCAGGCCGACGACCACGGTCGTGGCGGTTACGTACATGAATCCCGGTTCCTGCACCTCGTACGATGACCCATCCGACAAGTGGATCCGAAAGGGCTGAAACGGTTGACGCCGGTGGTGGTTGACAAGTTCGCTGACACGCATGGTGCTAGATTCTAGCCCATCCCCGAAGCGCATTCAAGCGTATGCCCCTCATCCTCCACAGCCACCTGCCGGTGGCCACGTCACATGCCCGTTGGGAGCACTACCAGGCCGAGAGAAGACCTACGCACCCGGCACACTCCACCCGCCAAGTGCAGGTTCTTGAGCATCAGGTGATTCTTCGATCGCTGGATGTATGATCCTACCGAAGGCGCCAAGCTCGATGAAATCAGTCTTCTTTCGCCGGCGTCTCCTGCTGATCAGTAGATTCGTCCGCCGGAGGATCCGCGTGGTCCGGCTGGTCGTTGTTGGGGGCGGACTTGTCGTCTTCCGGGGAGGCGACCTTGGCCACCGCCACCACGCGGTCGTCCTCGCCCGGACGAATCATGCGGACGCCCTGGGTGGCGCGTCCGATTTGACGCAATTCCGCCAAGCCGGTGCGCAGCATGATTCCCTTGGCGGTTATCATCATCAGCTCGTCCTGGTCGGTGACCGCTTTGACCGCCACCACCCGGCCGTTGCGTTCGTTGGCTTTGATGTTGATTACGCCCTTGGCCCCACGACGGGTGAGACGATACTCCCCGACTCGGGTTCGCTTGCCGAAACCGTTTTCGCAGACGGTGAGGACGGACGAATCCGCTTCGGCGGCGGCCATGTCCACGACGACGTCGTCTCCACGCAGGCTCATGCCCCGCACGCCTCGGGCCGATCGACCCATAGCCCGCACGTCCTGCTCATTGAAGCGGATGGCCATTCCGTCACGGGTGCCCAGGATGATTTCGTTTTCGCCGCTGGTCATAGCTACGTTGACCAGGTCGTCCGTGGGGTCGAGGGTGATGGCGATAATGCCGTTCGAGCGGATGTTGCGAAAGGCGTTGAGCGGGGTCTTCTTCACCGTGCCCTTGGAGGTGGCGAAGAAAGCGTAAGACTCGTCGAACTTGCGCACGGCGAGGACCGCCCGATGCACTTCGTTGTCCTGCATGTTCAACAGGTTGGCCATGGAGCGGCCGCGCGAGGTCCGGCTTAGCGAGGGGATGTCGAACACCCGGGTCCAATACACGCGTCCCCGGTTGGTGAACACCAGCAGGTAGTCGTGGGTGGATACCACGAACAGGTGTTCGAGGAAGTCGCCCTCCTTGGTGTCACTCCCGCGAACCCCTCGACCGCCGCGACCCTGCTTGCGATAGCTCTCCAGGTCGGTGCGTTTGATGTAACCGCTGTGGGTGATGGTGACGGTAACCTGTTCGTCGGGGATCAACTCTTCGAGTTTGAAATCGCCCACGGCCTGCACGATCTCCGTACGCCGGGGGTCGGCGTACTTCTGCTTCATCTCGAAGAGATCCTCGCGGACGATGTCCAGGATCAGACGCTCGTCGCTGAGGATGGCTTCGTAACCGGTGATCTCCTCCGCCAGCTTCGAGTAGTCCCCCGCCAGCTTCTCGATCTCCAACCCGGTGAGCCGCTGCAACTGCATGGCTAGAATGGCTTTGGCTTGTACGCTGGTGAGATGATGGTCCGCGCCGGAGAAGCGCTGTACGAAGGCTTCGGGGAGCAGTTGGCGCAGCGTATCCTGCTCACTCAGGCGCAGGCCCAGTTCCATCAGCCTCTGCCTGGCGACGGTGGGATTGGGGGATTCCTTGATCGTCTTGATGATGCGGTCGATGTCTCCGACCGCGAGGATCAGACCCTCGAGGATGTGGGCTTTCTGTTTGGCCCGCCGCAGCAGGAAGCGCGTGCGTCGCCGGATGACGTCCTTGCGATGGTCGACGTAGAGCTGCATCAGTCGCTTGAGGGAGAGCGTCTGCGGCTGGCGATCGACCAGCGCAATGCTCATGATATTGAAGCCGGTCTGTAGCGGGGTGTACTGATACAACTGGTTGATGATGACGTCTTCGTTGGCTTCGCGCTTCAGCTCGACTTCGATGCGTACGGGGTGCTTGCGGTCCGAGGCGTCGTTGACCGCGGAGACGTCTCGAATCGCCCCGCTCTTGACCGCGGTGGCGATCTTTTCGGTGATGGTAGAACGCAGCACCTGGTAGGGAACCTCGGTGATGACGATAACCTGCCGCCCGCCGCGCAGCTCCTCGACGTGTACCTTGCCGCGCACGACCACCGAACCACGTCCGGTCTGGTAGGCGTCGACTATCCCTCTGCGCCCGCAGATTTGCCCGCCGGTGGGGAAGTCGGGGCCGGGGACATGCTGCATGAGTTCCTCGACGGTAATGTCCGGATTCTCGATGAGGGCGATGATCCCGTCGCAAACCTCTCCCAGGTTGTGCGGAGCGAGACTCGTAGCCATGCCCACGGCGATACCGCTCGATCCGTTGACCAGCAGGTTGGGAAACTTGCCCGGCAGGACGGTGGGCTCATTGCGGGTGTTGTCGAAGTTGGGCTCGAAGTCGACGGTCTCGTACTCGAGGTCGGCGAGCAGGTCCACCGCCGGACGAGCCATCCGCGCTTCGGTGTAGCGCATGGCTGCGGGGGGATCGCCGTCCAGCGAGCCGAAGTTGCCCTGCGGGTCGATCAGCGGGTGGCGCAGGTTCCAGGCTTGGGCTAAGCGGACCATGGTGGGGTAGATCACCTGATCGCCGTGGGGGTGGTAGTTTCCGGAGGTGTCGCCGCTGATCTTGGCGCACTTGCGATGATTGCCCCGCGGACCCAGATTGAGGTCGTTCATCGCCACCAGAATGCGCCGTTGCGACGGTTTAAGGCCGTCGCGAACGTCGGGCAGGGCTCGCGCCATGATTACGCTCATGGCGTAGGTCAGGTACGACTCCTGCATCTCGGTGACGATGGACTGGTTCTCGATCTGTTCGGGGATCTCCTGGTTCTCGATCGTATCTGCCATTCACGGACTCCTCGCGGTCGTGTTCCTTTGCGTTGGTGTGATTCTAGTGGAATCACCGACGCGAGCAACTTCGCCGACCGTCCCTCCGGAAGCCGCCAGGAAGCACAGAAAGCACAAACCTTACGCCTTTTGCGCATCTTCGTGGCCGGAATCCAACTCGGAACCTCGAATCCGGAACCCGGAGCTGGGCGGCGGGGTCGCTTCGTTGATCCGCCCTGCAGGCGGATATCGAGGGGGACGAAACGGAACGCAGAGAAGAGGTTGAAAAGTCTGAGAGTCCAAGAGTCGAAACGCCGGGTGCCCTATCTTCCGGGGCGTGTGGCCCATCTCGTTGATCCGCCCCGCGGGCGGGTCTCGAGGTGGGGGACGAACTCGGGAGGATGCTGAACGGTCTTATTGGAAACTGAACCCCGGAACTCTGTACCTGGAACTTTGAACCAGGAAGCGGTGGCGAATCTTCTGCGCCCGTTCTGCCCGTTATAGCCTTAGTCGGGGTCCATAATGGCCCCCGCTCCGGCAGAGAAGTATGATACTAACTGTGGGGCTGGGCCGCTGGATCCGATGTCCCCAGAGAGCTTGACCGGTCCGTAGCCCGGTCGTACCTTGACTTGGCAGGTTGGGCGGTGCGCTGACTCCGTCCGCCCCCGTCGATCCTCATGACGTAAGCGCAAAGGAGCTTTCCTATGGGTCTGCTCGACAAACTCCGCGGCGAGCTGGTCGACATCGTCGAATGGATCGACCACACCAGCGATACCCTGGTCTGGCGCTTCCCGCGCTATCACAACCAGATCAAGAACGGCGCCCAACTGATCGTGCGCCCGGGGCAGGTGGCGGTCTTCATCCACCGCGGCGATCTGGCGGACGTCTTCGAGCCCGGCGCCTATCAACTGGTCACCGACAACCTGCCGATCCTCGGTACCCTCCAGGGTTGGAAGCACGGTTTCGACAGCCCGTTCAAGTCCGAGGTGTATTTCGTCAGCACCCGGCAGATCACCGACCTCAAGTGGGGTACGCCCAACCCGATTATGATGCGCGACCCGGACTTCGGGCCTATCCGCTTGCGGGCGTTCGGTACCTACACGCTCAAGGCCACCGAACCGCGGGCGCTCATCAAAGAGCTGGTGGGTACGGACGCGGTGTTTGAAGCGGATGAGATTCACGCCCTGCTGCGCTCGATCATCAATAGCTCCCTGGCGGATATTCTCGGCGAGTCCGACGTCGCCGCTCTCGATCTGGCGTCCAAGTATCACGAGTACTCGACCCGCCTGCGCGAGACCGTGGTCCAGCGAGTGGACGATGAGTACGGGCTGGACATCCCCCAGTTGTACATCGTGAATATCTCGCTGCCTGAAGAGGTGGAGCGAGCCCTCGACACCCGTACTAGCATGGGCGTGATCGGCGACATGGGACGCTTCCAGCAATACCAGATGGGGCGGGCGATGACCGCGGCGGCGGAGAACCCCGCCGGAGGTGGTGCGGCTGACGGGATGGGTCTTGGGATGGGTTTCGCGATGGCTGGCCAGATGATGCGCGGTGCCGGCCAGGCGGATATGGCCCCCGGCGGAATGATGCCCCCGCCGCCGCCGGGCGGTGCTTGGTACATCGCGGTCAACGGACAGACCCAAGGACCGTTCACCCCCGCTCAGCTAGCCGAAGGTGCAGCCGCGGGACAGATCAGCGGAGAGACGCCGGTGTGGACCGCGGGCATGTCCGCGTGGGTCCCGGCTGGGCAGGTTCCGCAAGTGGCGGGATGCTTCGGCGCATCTCCGCCCCCGGCGCCGCCACCACCAACGCCGTAAGCCCACGAGGTTGAGGTGCGACCATGGACTGCGTGAAGTGCGGAGCGCCGCTGCCTGCGAAGTCGAACATCTGCGGATACTGCGGGGCGCTCAACGACACCGACCTCCGGGCTATCCACAATGGGGTTCGCTCCGGCCCGGCCACGGAGCGCATCTGTCCTGACTGCGACATCAGATTGCAGTCGGTCGAGCTGGATACTCAAGGCCGATTCATCATCGAGCGATGCGACAAGTGTCTCGGGCTTTTCTTCGACCCGAATGAGCTGGAGTCGCTGGTTGACGCTTCGGTGTCGCCTACGTACGAGATCGACCATCAGCGGATGACCCTGCTCGTCGAGGAGGAGGGCAAGATCGCCCCGTCGTCCGTTCGCTATCGCAAGTGCCCGGTCTGCCGCAACATCATGAACCGCCGGGCACAAGGGACACGCAGCGGTGTTGTGGTTGATACCTGCAAGCAGCACGGTGTGTGGCTCGACGCCGGCGAGCTGGGGCAGATCCTCAAGTGGGCCAAAGCCGGCGGCCGGATGCTCGATCAGCAGCGAAAAGACGAGGAGCGGCGCAGCGAGGATCGGCGGCGTAGAGTGGATGCGAAGGTGAAGGCGGAGGAGGCGCGGATAAGGGCGCGGATAACGGGTATGCCCCTGGGCCGCGCCGATGGCCTGTCGGGACTCGTCGGGTTGGTTGCCCGCCTGTTGCGGTGACCCCGAGGCGCCTCAACGAAAAGAGCAGCGGACTTCAGTCCGCGCGGCCGACCCCGACGACGCAACCGCGTGTGTGCGTGCTCCATTGCTTTGCGGCTGGTCGCTTCAGTCTGTGGCGTTCCCCCTTATGGGTGACGAGAAACACCGGTTCGTCACCCACAAGGGGTGACGCTACATCCATGATCGCTGCGGGCGACTGAACCGACAGCCCCTTCAGCGGTGGGAGGAACACGAGACACATGAACAGCCTCCCTTCCCGCGAGCAGCCGCCGGCCTCCCTGGCCCGGTCCACGCACGACGCCGGTGAGTCGAATGAGCCCACCCGTCCGCGTACCTTTCCCTGCGAGGGCTGCGGGGCGGACCTCGAGTTCAACATCGGCGTGCAGAGTCTCAAGTGTCCTTACTGTGGTTTCGTCAAGGAGCTGGAGTTTGCCGACGACGCCGAGGTGGCGGAACAGGACTACGCCGCGGTGCTCGAGCGGATCGCCGCTCGTCGTACGGAAGGACAAGCGGCTGAGGATGGGCTTCGCGAGGTGGGCTGCGTGTCGTGCGGGGCGACGGTCCGATTCGCGGGCACGCTGACCAGCGGCGAGTGCGCTTACTGCGGGGTTCCGCTGCAGGTCGATCAGGTTGAGGTCGCCCGGCGCGGCGTTCCGGTGGACGGGGTGTTGGCATTTATCATCGACCGCGACCGGGCACACCACAACCTCGGCGAGTGGGTGCGTTCACGCTGGTTCGCTCCGAACGACTTCAAGCGCCGCGGTGTTCAGGGCCGGTTCAACGGTATCTATCTGCCCTACTGGACCTTCGATTCGATGACCGCTACGCGGTACAGCGGACAGCGCGGGGAGCACTACTGGGTGACCGTCGGCAGCGGCAAGAAGAAGCGCCGCGTGCGGCGCACGCGCTGGTATCCAGCCTCGGGCGCGTTCCAGCGCTTCTTCGACGATGTGCTGGTAGTCGCCTCGACCGGGTTACCCACCAAGCGTCTCACCGATCTGGAACCGTGGCCGCTGGGTGACTGTGTGCCGTTCAACCAGCAGGTGTTGGCCGGTTTCCTGGCACGCACCTACGACGTGCCCCTCGAGGTCGGGTTCGTCGGGGCCAAAGGACGCATCGATGAGGCCCTCGAAGCGGACGTCCGCGGGCGCATTGGCGGCGATGTCCAGCGCATCCACTCGATCGACACGCGCTACGATGCGGTGACGTTCAAGCACCTGCTGCTGCCGGTATGGATGCTGGCGTACCGCTACCGCGACAAGAGCTACCAGATCGTGGTCAACGCGGGCA
>JAAEQG010001365.1 GCA_024231775.1 bacterium | reverse complement strand
GGTGATCTTCAGGTTGCTCAGGTCGGATTTGACCACCGAGACTGGGTGGCCTAGCAGTTCGACCAGTTGAGCGTCGTCGGTGATCGGATCACCTTCGGTGGGACGCTTGGCGAAGGCCTCGAGGATCAGCTCTCGGCGGAAGACCTGCGGGGTCTGGGCCTCGTACAGGGCTGCGCGCGGAACGGTGGCGTCGATCACCCCCGCCTCGCTAACCCGTTTGACGGTCCCGGCGATCGGGGTCGCCAAGATCGCCGCTCCGGTCTTGCCCGCCTCGGCGAACACGGCGTCGATCGTCGATTCGCTTACACATGGCCGAGCGGCGTCGTGGATCGCCACGAGATCGGCGTCTTCCTTCACGACTGCAAGACCGGCGGCTACCGAGTCTACGCGCTCCTCGCCGCCATCGACCAGTTGCACGCCCATGAAGCCCAGGTTCGGACCGTATTTGGAGCGGATCTGCTCGGCTTCGCCTCCAGAGACGACCAGGATGGTCTGGACGACGTCCTCGCGATTGATGAAACGCTCGAGGCTGACTAGAAAGACAGGACGACCATCGACCTTGGCCAGGATCTTGCTCTCACCGCCAAACCGCTCGCTCCGACCTGCCGCCGGGAGGATCACCGCCACCTTGCTCATCGTTCGTCCCTCCGCTGGATCCGCCGAGTATCACTCCGTCCGCACGGTGGGGCCATGATATGCGGCGCCTCTCCTGGGGGTCAAGGTCGTCCCCCACCTCGGGTGCATACCGAACAAGGTGGCAGAAACTGGCGAAGGTGGCATGGGCAAGCAGCAGCTTGCCCGTGAAATCGTCCAACACGGGCAAACAAGTTTGCCCATGCCACCCCGAATGGGATGCAGCCCCCACCTTGAGATCCGCCCGCGGGTCGGATCAACAAGATGGGCCACCCGGCATCCGTAGCAGGGAGGTGCGGCCGCGGATTAACGCGGATGAACGCAGATGAAGGCTCCCTCCAATCCGCGTCGATCGCGCCGAAGACCAGCGCTGCGTAACGGAAGTCTCGTCTCCCCGAATCGGGAGGAGCTTCCGCTCGGACTATCGGTCGCGGGCGCGAGAATGTAAGCGTTCACGCAATCTTCACAGCCTTGCTTACCCTGCGCAAGAAAAACCCTGCTAAGTTGGCTGGGCAGCTTGCTTTACGGAGTCGCTCACCTGATATACTGGGCTTCTGCATTCGGACTCGAAGCTTACCCATGCGTCTGATGGAGTGGGAAGAATATGAAACGCGGCTATCTGGTGGTGCTGACCGCAGGGATGCTCGTGGCGCTCGGCGCGACTTCGGTGAAGGCGCAGAGCTGGACCGACTACGATGATATCGGCCCGGATCTGCTCAACTGGGAAAACACCTACCCGTCGATCTGCAAGCGCTACGACCTGGGCTTGAGTGTCGGCGGCCGTAGCCTGTGGGCCATGCGCATCAGCGACAACGTCAGCCAGGAAGAGGACGAACCCGAGTTCAAGTACGTCTCCACCATGCACGGAGATGAGATCGTCGGCACGAAGATGTGCATGATGCTCATCGAAGAGATGCTGACCAACTACGGCAGCGACTCCCAGATCGACAACATCATCGACGAGGTCGATCTCTGGATCGTCCCGCTGATGAACCCGGACGGGTACGATAAGGCCTCCCGCACGCGCTACAACAACAACGGCGTGGATCTCAACCGCAACTTCCCGGAAGGCACCTACGGCGATCCAAACACCACCGCCGGGCGGGCGGTCGAGACCGCCGTGATCATGAACTGGAGCTTTGGGGAGTCCTTCACCGCCTCAGCCAACTTCCACGGCGGAGCGCTGGTGGCTAACTACCCCTTCGACAATGACGGGATGGGTTCGGTGAACTCCCCGACGCCGTACGACGACTTCTTCATCTGGATGAGCAAGGAGTACACGGTACACAACACTTCCATGTGGAACAGCGCGTCGTTTCAGCCTTTCGGGATCACCAACGGCGCCGACTGGTACTCCATTGACGGGGGCATGCAGGACTGGAACTACCGCTACATGGGGTGCAACGAGATCACCATCGAACTGGCTAACACCAAGCAGCCCTCCGCCTCGACGATCCCCTCGTTCTGGAGCGACAACCGCGATTCCATGCTGGCGTGCATCGAGACGTGTCTGGTGGGCGTGCGGGGGACCGTGATCGACGGGGCCACCGGCCTGCCGCTGGACGCCACCGTGACCATCGACGGGCGCAGCCACGACATCTTCACCGACCCCGACGTGGGGGACTACCATCGCATGACGGAACCGGGGACTTACGACCTGACTTTCCAGACTGCCGGATACGCCGACCTCCACAGATACGGCGTGGTGGTCACGGCGGGTGACGCCACACGGGTGGATGTCATCTTCGGCGGAATCCCCGCAGTAGTCGTCTCGCCCAACGGCGGCGAGGAGCTGACCGCCGGGAGCCCCACGACGGTGACCTGGACCGGCGGGGCTGCCAACGAGTTTCACGTGCAGTATTCGGACAACTACGGCGCCGTCGGGACCGAGACCGACGACTTCGAGGATCCGATCCTGGGGCCCGAGTACACCAGCGGCGGCAACCGAAGCTGGTTCCTCACCGGGTCGTCGTATCACTCCGCGGTCCAGTCCGTGCGGGCAGGTTCAATCAGTCACAGCCAGGACAGTTGGCTGCGTCGGACCGTGGACGGCGGCGGAGAGGTGAGCTTCTGGTACCGGGTAAGCTCGGAGGCCGGATGGGACTTCTTCCGCTTCTCCGTCGGCGGCATCGAGCAGTTCAGTGATTCGGGCGACGGGAGCTGGACCTACTATTCGCAGGTGTTGGGAGCGGGAACCTGGGAACTGGAATGGAAATACGAGAAGGACGACGGTGTCAGCCGTTACAGTGACACCGTCTTCATCGACGACCTCTCGGTCCTCGCGGATGGAACCGAATGGACGGACATCATCGCCCTGACCGCTGCGGGAGCGACTTCGACCCCGTGGACGCCACCGGCGGTCGGTACGGACTACAAGGTCCGCGTCCGGGCCCATTATGGCGCTGGTAACTACGGAGACTGGGACGAGAGCAACAACACGTTCACCGTGGTCGGGTCTTCCGCTGACGGCGATTACGATGACGATGAAGACGTGGACCTGGCGGACTTCGCGGCGTTTCAGGGGTGCTTCGGGGCCACTGCGGGGTCCTGCATCGATGTCTTCGACCTGGTATCCAACGGGGTGATCGACGGGGCTGACTACGCCCTGCTCGTTCCGCTCGTAACCGGACCGTAGGTGGCGAGGTGTCGGCGTTGAGGTACGGATGTGGATAGGGGCAACGGTTTGCGTGGGAAGCACGCGACTACTACGAGAATGATGATGAACACAGCAAAGATAGTCTTGGCGGCGGCGAGTGTGCTCTGGGTGAGCGCGGGAACTGCTCTGGCGGGCGAAGCCCAGAGCATCCACACCGTGGCTCGCGCGGGGCAGGTCGAGCAGGTTCGCACGATGTTGGAGCGCTCTCCGGAG
>JAAEQG010001364.1 GCA_024231775.1 bacterium | reverse complement strand
GGGGCGTAACCGTCAAGGAATCCAACCCTCCCCTGCCCCTTCCTGCAGTGAGGGGAGCAATGGGATAGGCTCTGGTCTCCTGGTCTGGAAGCGGCGCGCTCCCGGTGCCCATCGACGCGCCATGCCCAGTATATGCATGCCGTAGTTGACCTTCCGCCGCCCTAACAGCCCGTGGCGAAAGTCACCTGGCCCCCTTAAACTGAGTACGTCTCGAAAGACACCTTGAGCGGCGAAGTCAGGGAGGACTGTGATGGCGATGGGTCGACGGAAGCGGGAGCGACAGGAGACGTTCTGGGTTCCGACCGGTGAACTGCCACAAACGCCCGGACATCCCTTCTACGAACGGCTGAACAAGATACTGGATGGCCAGGGGTTTGACCGATTCGTGGAAGAGCGGTGTCGGAAGTTCTATGCGGACAAGATGGGACGCCCTTCATTGCCGCCAGCCGTCTACTTTAGGATGTTGTTGGTCGGCTACTTCGAGGGCATCGACTCAGAACGCGGCATTGCCTGGCGAGTGGCGGACTCGATGGCTTTGCGTCGCTTTCTGGGTTACGAACTGACCGATCAGACCACCGACCATTCCACGCTGAGCCGCAACCGTCGGCTGATCGACCTGGAGACACACGAGGAAGTCTTCGTCTGGGTGCTTCAAGTCTTGGCTCGCGAGAAGCTGTTGGACGGCAAGAGCCTGGGCATCGACGCGACCACCCTGGAAGCCAACGCTGCTTTGCGGAGCATCGTTCGTAAGGACACGGGCGATGGCTATCAAGAGTTCCTGACCCAACTGGCGAAGGCGAGCGGGATCGACACGCCGACGCGGGAGGACTTGGCTCGTATCGACAAGAACCGCAAGCACAAGGGCTCTAACGACGATTGGGAGCATCCGCACGATCCGGACGCCAAGATCACCAAGATGAAGGATGGTCGTACGCACCTCGCCCACAAGGCTGAGCATGCGGTAGACCTGAAGACTGGGGCGGTGGTGTCGGTGACACTGCAGCCGGCCAATCGCGGTGACACGACGAGCATTTCCGAGACGCTTGAGCAAGCGGATGAGAATCTGGTCGGGGTGATGGCCGACGAGGTTGCATGCGAGAACCTCAGCGAGCAGGTTCTTCGAGAAGTAGTGACGGACAAGGGCTATCACAGCAACGCGGTCCTGAAGGATCTTCACGGCCGCGACATTCGAACGTATGTTTCGGAGCCGGACCGAGGCCGTCGGAACTGGGTGGGTAAGGAAACCGAGCGTGACGCGGTGTATGCCAACCGTCGTCGCATTCGCGGTGATCGCGGGCAGAGGCTCCGGAAGAAGCGTTCCGAATACGGTGAGCGTCCGTTCGCCCACTGCTATGATACCGGCGGGATGCGGCGGACTCACCTGCGTGGCCATCCGAACATTCTGAAACGGGTGCTGATCCACGTGGCGGGTTTCAATCTGGGTTTGGCGATGCGCAGTCTGTTCGGCGTGGGCACTGCCCGCGGCTGTCAGGGTCTGTGCGGGCGTGTTTTCGCCTTCGTTTTGGCTATCTGGGCGGCGTTGCGGCGCACCCTGTCGCCGAGGCGTCGTCAACTTGCGATCAGCGGAACTGGAAATCGCTTCAAGCAGCCGTCGCTCTCAATCTCGGTGATGCCGCGTAATCGCGCTTTCACCACGGGCTGCTAGGTCGAACGTG
>JAAEQG010001363.1 GCA_024231775.1 bacterium | reverse complement strand
TTGCGCACATTGCCGAACTGTCCGGCCCCGACTATGGCGGGCGGGAGGCGGGCACACCGGGGGCGGAATTGGCCGCGGCCTACGTCGCCGCGCAGTTCGCCGAACTGGGGTTGGAGCCGGTCGGCGACTGGATCTCGGATACCGGCGAGTCGAATTATTTGCAGTTGCTGCCGATCTCGCACACGCACCTGAGCACCATCCCGGTCGTGACCCTGCTGGACGACAACGGCGAGCCGCTCCACGATCTGCGCTACCGGGAAGAGTTCCTGGAAAAGGGCGGCCAGGGGGACGTCGAGGGCGAGTTGGTCTGGTTGAGCAGCAACAGCCTGGAGGGTTTGTTCTTTGACGGCACGGTGGTCGTCGAGCAATACGTGCCCATGCCGTTGGCGCGGGCGAATGCGTTGGCCTCGCGGGGCGCGAGTGGTCTCGTCGTCGTGACCCGCCGGGATGCGGACGATCTACAGGTGAGCTATTCCAGCTACCGGCCAGGCGGGACTGTCACCGTGACCGGCCCGGATGCGGACGACTCGCGCTTGAGCTACTCGCAATCCACGTCGGGAGGGGCGGGCAGCATCCCGGTGGTCGAGATCACCGAGGCTGCTTTTGAGGCGCTGCTGGGGCGATTGGGAACGAGCAGGCAGGAACTCGCGTCCGCGCCGCCGGTGCTGCCGCTGGGGGGCCGGGTGCGCCAGTCAATCGCGCGTTCCCCGGTCACCACCACCCTGACGGCCAACGTCCTGGGGCTGCTGCCAGGGCGCGACCCCGCCCTGGCAGGCGAGGTGATCGTCGTCGGCGCGCATTACGATCACGTCGGCCAGTCCCCGGACGGCCTCCACTTTCCGGGCGCGAATGGGAATGGGTCCGGGGTGGCCGTGATGCTGGAACTGGCGCGGGTGTGGCAAGAAGCGCGATACCGGCCCGCGCGCAGCGTGCTCTTTGTCGCCTGGGGAGCCGAAGAGATCAAAAGCTCTGGCGCGGCGCACTATCTGGCGCATCCCGCTATCCCGCTCACCCGGACGGTGGGCATCATCGCGCTGGACAGCATCGGCGCGGGCAGAGGCCCCAGGTTGCTGTACACCGCCATCGAGCGCGAGATACCGTTGGCCTGGCCGGTCGAGGTTGGAGCTATGCAGTTGGGACGGCGCGCGCGCTACGAAGACGACGACAGAGATGGCTGGCGGACTCTTTTTGGCGCTGCCGCTATCCCCACGCTTGGGTTCACCTGGGAGCGGGCC
>JAAEQG010001362.1 GCA_024231775.1 bacterium | reverse complement strand
GATTGGAAGCGCGGCGGGTAGGGAAAGAGTGGAGACCTCGGCGGTTGGAGGCGCACTACAATAGAAAAGCTCACACTGTGTTTGGTATAAGACCATGAAGCGGCAGGCCCACGGCTTCCGCGACCAGGAGTTCTTCAAGCTCAGGATCCTGGCACTTCATGAAACGAAGTACGCTTCCGCCGGACGAACCTCTTTTGTGCCTATCACCAAGCCTTCAGAACGGCAGCACAGGCTGGTGACGTCACGTCATCGGCGGATCCCGGCTCAAACTGGCCCCCGGCAGGCAATAGACCACCAGTTCCGCCGGATGAACGAAGGCCATTGGCACAGGACGCTCGGGGCTGTCCAAGTGGCTGATGACACCCACTCACCACCAGTTCACGCCAAGGAACCTCCGCAGCTGGAACGCGACCACAGCAGGGCTCGCGGCTTCGATGGTCATAAACCCTTTCCCCGTCAGCAGTTAAACCCGCAGGGGAACGGCATGAGGCATTCCGCCGAGGGTGTCGGCCGAGACCGGATCAAGTTTTCGGACCTTGGCCGTCGATAACGTGTCCGACGCACCGGGTCCGGTTCTTTGGAGGATGTCTCATGGAGGCATGGACGCGTTTGACGGAGCGGAAACTCACCGAGGGCACCCGGCAGAGATCGCCGGCTCGCCCCCTGCTGCTGGTGACTGCTGAGGGTATGGGTGAGTTGGACACCCCGTCCGATGATCCCCCCAGCGCCATCCACCTGGAAACGACTCATCCCGACGGAGAAGTCGTGGAGTGGTTTGACGACTACTGGTGGATGGACGTGATCAAACGCTGGGAGAAGCACCCGGTGGCGATTCACATCCTGCCCACGCCCGGTGCCCTGCTGCACCCGGTGGTCCTCCATCATCTGGAGATGCTCTTCAGGGTGGCCCAGCGTTGGCGCCGGGTGGGCCACTGCTACGTCAGTGATGTGATTTCGGATGAGGACGTCCAGCGCCTGGCAATGAGCACCTACGAAGAAGTCCGGGTCATCGACGCGTTTCGTCCGGGCACGCTGCGCAGCGGGGCGGAGACGCGTGAGGTCAAAGTCGAGAAGCTGATCGGACAGCTCATGCGCGTACGTAGCCCCTTCAGCGGAAGTCGGCCTGTGTTGATCCGCGTGCCGGCGGAAGTTCAACCGGCGATCGACACCACCGCGGCGGAGCGCCCGGAGCTGGTCGCGGCGCGTTAATTCATCTCATGAAATGGTTTCACACCTTCGTCCGCGGATCATGATCTCGCGGCCGTATGGTGCTGCGCTCGCACGGGGAGCTTGGTTCGTTCGCGAAGGTGCGCTGCCGAGTTGCCCCTCCGACTGTGGAGCTACATCCCGATCCGGTAGGGTTGCCCGCGCTGGTATAGCGCTACACGGTTCTCGATCTGTTCGGCGAGCGACTCCAGCCCCCGAGCATGGGCTGCGGAGACTGCACTGCGTGCCACCGCCACCGCCTCAGGGAAGCGGAGCAACTCTGCCAGCGCCGCCGCCCGAGAATCCAGCCCCCACGGATCGCCGCCACCGCTGAGGCGGAGGGCTTCGTTGGCGTGGACCAGCGCTTCGTCACCGTCCCGGATCTGCTCATCCGGACATGTTGCCAGCAGCCAGGAGAGCGTACTGTGGAAATAGGCGCGGCCCGGAAGATGGGTCAGCGCCGAACGGAGCACCTCGACGGCTTCCGCATGCCTGCCCAGCTCGATCAGGAGGTCCGCCAACTTCGCCGCCGCGTCGGAGAACTTCGGAGCCAGCCGCGCCGCCGCCCGGTAGTGAATCAGTGCTTCCTCAAACCTGCTGTAGCCCGTCAGTATGTAGCCCAGGTTGAAGTGGGCGTGGGCGTACTGCGGATCCAACAGCACCGCCGTCTGCAGATGCTGCAATGCCCTGTCCGGCTGGTCCTGGGCCAGGGCAGCTGCAGCCATTCCGTTGTGGGCCTTGGCATCGCGCGGATCGAGCGCCAACGCCCGTTCGTAGCATTCCAGCGCTGCCTCTGGATCGGCCTCCTGAGTGTGCATCAGGGCATCGCCGAGATTGGTGTGGGCAATGGCACTGTCCGGGGACACGGCGATCCCCCGCTGCCACAAGGTCACCGAGTCGCGCCAGACGCCGGCCTGTCGCCAGGTGAGCGCCCCAAACCCCACGATCACGACGACTGCGACCGAGACCACCAGGCGGAAGACCCAGGCTGATCGACCTCGGACAATCGCCCCGCCAGCTAGAGCACCCAGCGCGATGGTCCAGCCGATACAGGACAGGTAGGTGTATCGGTCGGCGGTCAACTGAGAACCGCTCTGGAAGAAGCCGGAGACCGGAAGCAGAACCACAACATACCAGCCCCACGCCAGCAGAAACCAGCCGAAGCGGCGCCGCAGCCACAAACCCACGCCCACGGTGGCGAGCACACTCAGCAGGCCGATCCAACACAGAGACCCAACAAGTACGTCACGTTCGGGCAGCTCGTACAGGGGGCCGAGCGACACCGGGATCACCAACTTCGAGAGATAGAACGCATGGGCGTAGAGCGCCTGGCTGACCCGGGCGACGAAGTCGTATTGGTCCAGCGAATACATCGCCCCAGCCTTATCTTGGGCCTGGAACGCCCGCAGGCTGAACGCGACACTGAGCAGCAGGAACGGGAGCTTACCGACGAGCGGGCGCCAGCGGTGATGCCCGAACCGTCTCAACGGAAAGACGTCCAAGAGCACAAGCACGCCCACCAGAGTTACCGCGTGGGCTTTGCAGAGCAGCGACAGCCCACACAGCCCGATCGCCGCTGCGTACCACCCAGTATGCGGATGACCAGAGGGCGACATGCGAACCGCGCGTACGTAGGCATACAGGCTTAGCACGAAGAACAGCCCGCCGAGCACGTCCCGGCGCTCGGTGACCCACGCGACCGACTCTACTCGAAGGGGATGAACTGCGAAGAGCAAGGCGCTGATCCCCGCAGCAACTTCGACGTGCGCCGGCCAGGCGGTGGACTGTCCCAAGGAACCGCCGCCAAACGCTTGGAGGAGCAGCTGCCTGGCCAGGAAGTACACCGCCACCGCCGTGAACGCGTGGATCATCAGGCTGGTGAGGTGGAATCCGCCCGGACGCTCCAGCCCCCAGAGTTGGTAGTCCACCGCCAGCGATACCCAGGTGAGGGGCTGATAGTGACCGGCGTGGACAGCGGTGAACATCCAGCCGAGTTCCGCCCAGCCCAATCCGCGGATGTGCGGATTGTTGACGACGTTGTGATCGTCATCCCAGTTGACGAACTCGGCGTGCAAGACCGGGAAGAAAGCCGTCAGCGTCGCAGCGGCGACGACGAGCACGATCAGCCACGGTCCCACGGCGTTCCGCGGCGCATCGCCTGCCAGGTCGGCATAATCACGACTCGACTGCTCGTCGGTGTTCACGCAGTCATTCTACGCGCCAGCCGGGCGGATGGCACGAGGCTGCGGATCGCCAGGTGAGCAGCGCGAACCAGGAGCCCAGTTCAGCGATTCGACAGGTTGAATGTTCGTATTCAGGCGGGGTCGGCGAACTCGAGCACCCAGTGCAGGGTACCGTCGTCGTCGGTGCGCACGCCGATTCCGATATGGGTCCAGTCAGGTGACATCAGGTTGTCGCGATGCGCCGGGCTGGCCAGCCAACTGTCCAGAACTTCGGCTGCGGTGGTCTGCCCCTGGGCGAGATTCTCGCCCATCACCACGAACTCGTATCCTGCCAGGGTAAGGCGATGATTCGGCGCCGCCTGGGTCTCGGGGTCCACGTGGCCGAAGAACTCCCCTTCGATCATCCGACAAGCGTATGCCTGGCTGACCTTGGCTAGTTCGTCATCCCAGCTCAGCGGTCCCAGATCAGCCAACGTCCGCTCCAGGTTGATCAGCCGGAGGAGTTGGTCGGCCAGGGCGTCCGCTTGATTGGGGGCTGCACAGGGAGTAGCCGGCTGAGCGTAGTTCTGGGCACCACAACCGGTGATCGAAGCCAACGCGACCAGCCCAACCACAAACCGCCTGGCAGACGACAGCCGGAGCGTTCTGCCGCTACGGATCCTGCTACCGGAGCCGGTCTCCGCTGGGTCAAGGTTGGGCTTGCATTGCCACATGATCTTCGCCATACTCCGCCACCCCACCGGGGGGACCACCTGCTGCGTTTACCCATATTACCGGAAACGCACTGTCCGTACAACGCACCGGTGTAACGTACGCGCAACGGGAACCATGCCCCGGGGGGGCATGGGCACCGCTCATGCCCGATGCACGAACAGCATAGTGATATCGTCTGGTTGGCGTCCGTCTCTGAAGTACGCACTCAGGTCGGCAAGCAACTCATCCAAAGCGGAGACCGCGGACTGCCCAAAACCATCGCAAAGGGCACTGTTGAACGCGTCCACGCCGAGTCGGCCCCCTGCGGCGTCCGTCAGGGTCCGACAACCGGGGGTGTAGGCGACCAGGGTCTCGTTGGAGTCCAGGCGTTCGCTGCGACCCGGCAGGCGATACTCGTCCCCCTGCCCGAGGGCGGGAATCGCGGGGTCGTTGAGCACCCGAGGTTGGCCGGTGCGGTCCACGACGATGGTGCCCATCTTCCCCGCCGTAGCGTATTCGAAGGCTCCGTTCTTGGGGTTCATCACCACAACCGCGGCGTGCAGCATGCACGGATCTCGGTCGGCCCGGATCAGCCAGTCGAGGGCCCGCAGGATGATGTGGGGAGGGTCAGCGTGCATCCCCGCCATGCGGAACGCTGCCCGGACCTCCGCCATGGCCAATGCAGCCCGACCGGTCGGAGCTTCGGCCCGGGCGATCAGAAACGCCGCCAACCCGTTCGGTACCCGCATGACATCGAACAGGTCCCCGACGCGCTCGAGTCCGGGCCTTCCGTACACTGCCAGTTGCAGGGTCTCCCATTGGGGGACCATGGTCGGGTCCATGCGGGCCTGCACCTCGCGGAGGAACGCCAGTTCGCCGGTGACCGCAGCCGTCTGCCGGTGAAGCTGCCCGGCGAGGACGGCTTCGTACTGTCGAGTGATGAGCGCGCCGTACATCATCAGGGTGTGGAGATCAGCCTCACCCAACGGATCGGTGCCGGGAGGAGTGTCGAGATAGAGCAGACCGACGCACCCGCGCTCGGTACGCAGAGGGATCGCCAGCGCCGATTCGGTCTCCGGTTCGTCCGTCTGCGGGAGCCGGAGAAACTGCAGGCGCTCCACACAGCGATGGCGAAACACCTTGAAGTTCGGCGGTTCGGTGAAGGTCTTGCCGTCCCGGCGCCGACCGTCGATCAGGTCCAGATCGCCATAAGTCTTGCGCCGCAGGCCCACCCACGCCAGCCGAGCGTCGAAGGCCTCCCGCAGACCGTTGGCGATCATGTTGAGCAGGCTGGCGAAGTCGGTACACTGCGGAAGCTGCAGGGCAAAGTCGGACACCTGGACGATGGTCGCCGATTCGAGGGTGATCGCATCGGTACTGGCGATGACGCTGCCCGAAGGCAGCGAATGCATCCGTAGCTTGGCGACGTCCTCAGCCATCGCGGTCTTGGAGGAGGTCTTGCCCAGCTCGGAATCGAGGTAGATCGTTACGGTGAAGTCGCCCAGGCGGAGTTCGTCGCCGTTCTTGATCGAGGCGGGCTCGTCGACGACCGCGGCATTCAGGATCAGAGCATGCCCAAAATCCAGCGGTTCGATCACCCAACCGTCATCTTCGGTGCGGATCTTGGCATGTTGAGGGGCAATGCGACCGTCGGGAAGGTGAACGTGCGTATCGGGATCGGAACCGATTCCGATTACGTCCGTGTCGAAGGTCTGAGCACGGATGACCGTGTCTTCCCTGGAGACCACGATATGCATGGCGGCACCACCCTTTGCCCGGACAACGCGACCCTACCGCCGGCACGACGGGGAACCACCGCCCATCGCCCTGACGAATGGGCACCATTATACCTTGTGGGAATCTGAACAACTACCCTTGGCAGATGAGTTACGCCATGAAAAACCGGCACCTGTTACTCGGGCACAGCCCGGACCCTGACGATGCGTTCATGTTCTACGCCCTGGCGGCCGACAAGGTCGAGACCCACGGCTGGACGTTCGAGCACGTCCTGCAGGACATCCAGACGCTCAACGAACGGGCGTTGGGTGGCGAGTTGCACATTACTGCGATCAGCATACACGCCTATCCTTACGTGGCCAAGCACTATGCGCTGACGCCCTGCGGATCGAGCATGGGCGACGGCTATGGACCGATGGTCGTGGCTCGCGCGGCGAGTTCGATTGAGGATCTGCGTGGTCGCCGGATCGCAATCCCGGGCGAGATGACCACAGCCTTCCTCGGCCTGCAATTGTTGCTTGGGCGCGGTAGCTTCGAGCACGAAGTAGTCATGTTCGACGAGATTCTCGAGCATGTCGCCGCGGGCAAGGCCGACGCAGGACTGATTATCCACGAAGGCCAACTCACCTACCAGAATCACAATCTGCACAAGATCGTCGATTTGGGGGAGTGGTGGGGCGGGCAGACCGGATTACCGCTGCCGCTGGGCGGAAACTGCATCCGGCGCGATCTCGGGGCGGAGGCGATGCGCGAGGTGACTGCGGTGCTTAGCTCGAGCATCGAGTATGGTCTTGCTCATCGCGAAGACGCGGTCGAGTACGCTCTGGGGTTTGCCCGCGACATGGGGCGTGAGCTGGCTGATCGGTTTGTGGGCATGTACGTGAACGACTGGACGCTGGACTACGGGGACGTCGGTCGCCGGGCCATCGACGAACTGCTCAAGCGCGGTCACGCGGCGGGCCTGGTACCGGCGGTCACCGAGTCGATGTTTGTGGGCTGATCCGCGGTTCGTGCGTTGGCTATAGGGAAGGCAAACAATGTTCTCGAAGAACACGGGGCGAGCGAGACTGAGGCTCTTCCTGCCGAGGAAAGCTCTGCTGGTTGCGGTCACGGTCTGCGGCGCGGCGTGTGCGGTAGCAGCACCTCCGCGGGTGACGGGGTCGTTGGAGACGGTCCAGGGAATCCGGGTGCTCAGGTTGTGGGGGACTGCGTATGAGCGCGGTTATGCCCACGGGTTCCTCGTGGGGGACGACGTGGTTGAGTTGTTCAACTCCGCGGTGCTGGATCCGCGGGTGCTGAAGGATCCCACCCAGTACGAAACCGTAGTGCGTGGCGAGTTTGCCGCCAAGATGAACTTCGATCCTGAGCGGCGCGAGGAGTTGCGCGGGATGCTCGACGGGATCGTGGCTTCGGTCGGCCCCTCGGGTATTCGTCTGGCCCGTCTGGGGCGCAACCTCGACGTCGAGGACCTGGCGGCGATCAACTCTCTGGCTGACTGGCATCGTTTTCTCTGTTCGAGTTTCAGTGCCTGGGGCGACGCCGAAGGCGGCACCGAGATGATAACAGCCCGAAACCTCGATTTCCTCACCCTGCCGGGCCTGGACACCAAGCACCTGTTGATCGTGTACCTGGACCCGGGGCTGAATCGCCGGCGCTGGGTATCGCTGGCGTGGTCGGGGCTGATCGGCGCTTACACCGCTATGAACGAAGAAGGCGTGACCATATCGATGCATGATGCGCCGGGGCGCCAAGCCACTGTTCCCGGTCCATTCGTGCCCCGCTCCATCGCGCTGCGTGATGCCCTGGAGCAGGCCACGGCGTCGAATGCGGTGGCGGACGTGCATCGAATCCTGCTGACCCGCCCGGCGATCTGCGGGAACAACATCCACGTCAGCGCCCCCTTCGCGAATCAGCCGCGTCCCGCTGCGGTACTCGAGTACGATGGGGACGCGAGCCTCGACGGCGGCGTAACCGTGCGGACTTCGCACGCCGTACCTCTGCCCAACTGGATCGCCTGCACGAATCACTATCTTAAACGACAGCCTGCGAAGGCGATCTGGGAGGATTCGAAACAGCGTCACACGACCATCGAGCAGGCGCTCCGTGCCGCCCGCCAGCGTCACACCAAGCTGGATCCGGCCTTCGCCCGGGGAGTAATGGCCGAAGTGTCACGTCGTGGCACTCTGCAAACCGTGGTTTTCTTCCCGAACCGCAAGGAGTGGTCGTTCAGCCTCGCCCCGCCCGGGGCGAACGCATTGGCCAGCCCCCCGGTTCTCCTGCACATGGACGCCCTTCTGCGCAAGTAGCCGGGGGTCATGCCGCCGGAGACCACATATCGGACCTACTCGCGGGCAGCGGAGGGCATATCGGACGTTGAAAACGCGTCGTCGCCGATGCGCAGCACCTTGCAGATCAGGCTATCGGGCGATAGAATGCGAATATAGGACTTCGCCATATAGGACCTTTCGTGGCGAATGGGGCCGGCGCGCTGCTGCAAACACCATGGTGCGCGAGGGGGAAGGGATGCCCCGTGACACTTGTGTACCCATGGGACGGCGCGCGGCTGACGTTTATTGCGCACCGAGGGCAAGGCGGTCGTGCTTTGCTCGACCGTTCAAGGGGGAACAGGAGAAACCCGTGCTAAACGCTAATTCGGGAACCTATCGATTGGCGCTGGGACTTTCCGCGATAATCGCGCTGGTCTCCGCGGGGACGGGCACGGCTGATGTGCAGTGTCCCGTGGATCCCGCGGTGGTGGAGCTGGATCTGAATCCCGGCGAAAGCCATCAGTTGCAGAAGTGTGTCTGCCTCGATCCGGTCCCACCGAAGATCGACGTGGTCTTCGCCATGGACCTTACCGGCAGCATGACCGCGGAGTTGAACAACCTCAAGACCGAGGTGGTCAACATCATTAACACGGTTCGTGCGGGCACGGGTTCGGACGTCTCCTTCGGTCTGGTTTCTTACGAAGACTATCCGCATATCTACGACTTCTGCGGGTACTCCAACACCTACAGCCTGAAGGACACCTCGCCGTTTCGGGTCGATGCTCCGATCGGCAGTAACGATACCCAGGTCGAAGCTGCGGTGTTGGCCATGGAGCTTGGCAGCGGGGGCGATCCCCCCGAGTCATATGCCCGGGTGCTCTGGGAGTCCGCTCAGCCGGATTCGGGGATCAACTATCGCGACGGATCACTGAAGATCCTGCTCAACTTCGGTGATTCGGTCCCCCACGACTGCGACCTGAGAGAAGGTCTGGTGGGATGTATCATCCCGCTCAACACCGGAGTTGACCCCGGGCGCGACGAACTGGTGGGCACGGCGGATGACATCGACCTCCATGACGATGCCCTCGCCGCGATGATCGCCGAAAACGTCAAGCTGATCGCGGTCTACAGCGGCGAACATCAGGGCTCCGCCTTCTGCGCCTGGGAGCACTGGTCAGAGTTGACCGGCGGAACGGCCCGGGCGATTGACTCCGACGGGTCGATTCCGGGCGGTATCAGCCTACCGGACCTGATCCTCGAATTGGTAACCACTGCCGGTTCCGAGGTCGGCGAGGTAGTCATGGTCCCCGATCCGGATTGTCCATTGGACATCTCGGGATCGTACCCCGGCCCAATCGACGTGAACCAGGGGGCTACGGTCTGCTTTGACGAGACTATCACCGTTCCCCTGGACATCGAGCTGTGCCCGTCCTCCGTGGTGTGTACGGTGTCGGCGCAGGCGGACGGTGCCGAGATTGGCACGCAGCAGGTTACCGTGAACTCGGAGCAGCCACCGGTCTGCGATGCCGGACGGCCCTACCTTGCGGAGTGCGTCGGAGCGTCCACCTCGACCGAGCTCGACGGGACGGGTTCCAGCGACCCGAACGCGCCGTGCGACACGCTCACTTACCTGTGGTCCACGGACTGCCCCGGAGGGAGCTTCGACGAAGCCACCAGCGCGACGCCGACCCTCACGTTGGACAGCGATCCAGGATGCTCCCTGACCTGCAACGTGTCGCTCACGGTCAGTGATGGAAGCGATGAGGCTAGCTGCGGCACGACGGTGACCGTGGAGGATACTCTCGCTCCAACCATCACCCCGCCGCAGGACATCGCGGTGGAGTGTCACGAATTCGTCGGTCGCGAGGGGACCGGAGTCGCCACCGCAGCCGACGCATGTGATCTGGATCCGGACATCGACTTCTCCGACCAGCAGAGTGCCGGGTCCTGCCCGGACGAGTTCACCATCACCCGCACCTGGACGGCCACCGACGCCTGCAGCCGTAGCAGCTCCTCCGACCAGATCATCACCGTGGGGGACAGCACGCTGCCGTCATTCGATTCTTTTCCCAACGACGCCATCGTGCAATGCCTTCAGCCCTCAGACCCGGGGACAACCGGAACGCCGGACGGAACCGACAACTGTGGGGAGACGGAGATCAGCTACTCTGACGTGATCACTCCAGGATGTGGAAACACCGAGACGATCACGCGCACATGGCGGGTCGAGGATGATTGCGGCAACGCCGCAACGCAAGATCAGACCATCACCGCCGAGGACTCCACGGGACCCGTGGTGTCAGTCGGCGTCACCAGCGCCGAGCCGGTCGAGGTGAACGCCGACTGTGAAGCCGTGGTCGAATTCAGCACCACGGTATCGGATGATTGCGGGGTAGATCCGGCGAACATCGCCGTGGCTGCCCGCCTTCCCAAGGAGAATGCGATCCTGGGCACGCTGGACCTGGATCCGCCAATCGTGGGGGATTCTTCAGTGACCATCACCGGTCGCGTCGGCGTATCGGCGTTGAGCAACTGTCCCGCCACCGTCGAGATCGTGGTCACTGCCGCGAATGCCTGCGGAACTCCGGCGGACGCACCGGTGGTCGCGGTGGCTCAGGTAATCGATACGATTCTGCCGTTTGGAGCCTGCGGCTTGACCCGCGAGCACCCCGGTTGGAACAATGTTGGTTTTCAGATCGACCTGACCGGGAATCAGCCGACCTACTGGTCAGCCCACACCGGACACCCTGGACCGGGTCAGTCCGCTCCGCCGTTCGAGATTCTGGATCCGCCTGGCGTGGGGCAGCTTCCGGGCCGACTCGATCCGGACGGTTCCGGTGACCGGGTGTTGCGCGGCTACCTGGTGGCATGGGCAACGACAACGGACGGCAAGGAGATCCGCTGGAATCACCTCAAAGGCGATGCGCTCATCGTCCACTACGAGCGGGCATCAGCTTGGGAGTACAACGCCTACGCGTACCGGGCGCTCAGTGGCGCCACCGGGGAAGAGACCAACGCCGTCGATCCTGGTGTGCTCAAGATGAACGGGATCGAGTACGACCAGAACTTCGACGTGCTCATGTTGGATTTTTACGCTCCCGGATCGGTCGGTTTCGACGGCCTGCGACCGGTGTCCCTGGATGCGGATATCACCCTGCTACCGGTCAGCGTAGATTTGCGCCAAGACAACGGTTTCGGGCAGCCTCCGGAACCGGTGACCACCAAAGCCAGGTTTGATGTTTGGAACACGTTCGAGTTGGCGTTCAGCTATGATCGCTGCATCACTTGTTGGGACGAGGCCCTGCTCAGCAACTATCATGATCAAGGTATCAGCATCTTCACGGTAGATTTTCTCCAGAGCGACAAGGGCATCGCCCGGATCGAGGGCATGGCCAGTGGAGTCTGCCCGGGCAGTGTGTGGGACCCGCTCATCGGGCTGGTGAGCACCGAGTTCACCATGACCGCCAATGGTCGGCTCGCCGGGCGTGGCGCCGCGGGTATGCCCCTGCAGGGCTGGGGATATGACGACATCGGCATGATCCGATACGACTCCGACGCGTCCAGCAATGGCGGGGGTGGTGGGGGCGAGCGCCCGGGCGGGGCAGAGTCCACCGATGCGCAGCGCTCGGACGTTCAGGCGGAAGCGAACCGGCCGACGTCGGAGGGCGCTCCGGCGGCGATGCTGCCCACGCAAGCGAGCAGATTGGGCACGGCGATCAAGGGCAGCCTGCTCATCTTCCCCAAGGTGGAGCTGCGCTGGAACTCTGCCGGAGAGCTCATCCAAGATACGTTCATCGACCTGACCAACGACCACGACGACGAAGTTCGGTTGCGTTTATACTACATCAACGGCGACCCTCCCGTGGAGGCGGGGCCGCCGGACTGCCCGATCTCGTAGACCAGGAACTGCTCACCAGGAAGAGCGCTCCTGTTCAATCGCTCAAGGCCCGGTGTACTCCGCGTAGGTCTTGGGGGTTTCCCACACGCGTACGCGGTGCAGGCGAACGCCGGACAGCGCTCCCTCCAGCATATTCCAGATCGCCAGGGTGATGTTCTCCACCGTGGGGTTGAGGTCGGCGAACTCGGTGCAGTCCGCATTGAGGTGCTTGTGATCCAGGCGGTCGACGACTTGCTTCTGAACGACGGCTTCAAAGGCCGCTAAATCCGTCAGCGCTCCGGACCCGGGATCCGGTTCCCCGGCGATGGTGACCTCCAGCACATAGTTGTGCCCATGACCGTTTGGGCTGGCGCACTTTCCGAAGATTCGGCGGTTCTCCTCGTCGGAAAGTTGGGGAACGTACAGTCGGTGGGCGGCGGCGAACTCAAAGCTCTGGGTCATGGTGACCATGTTCAAGTCTCCGGCGGTGATTGCATAGCGCAGGTAGGGCGTCGCGCGCAGTTCCAGCCGCTCGAGCGTCAGATCCTGAAGCGGGTTGGCGGTGGCACGCCAAAGCGCCGCCAGAACGCCGGCAGGCTGAACCGGGGAATGGACGCGCTCGGTCAGTTGACGACGTAAGTGGGTCACTGCGGTCTCGCGCACCACCCGATCAATCAACGCGGCGTTGACCAGGAGGCCCGTCCGGGGATCGACCGGTCCGGAGACCGTAGCCCGAAAGGCCAGGTGCGGAACCAGGGCGCCGCTGGTGGGCCATCCCGCCCAGGAGTTGGTGACCGGACCAGCCGCCTGATCGAGGGGCACGAGCGAGAAGCGCACTTCACGCGTGATCGTCATCATTGCAGGATTGTAGACCCTGACCTGCTGGAAAGCGACGGGACGCCCGGCGCAATGGTAAGGACCAGCCGTGGATTAGCGCGGATGGACGCGGATGGGGGTGTCCTCCAATCCGCGTTGATCGGTGTGTATCCGCGGCTCTATGAGTTCGATACGGACTTTGATCGGCAAGCTCAGACTGTGTTTGGTATCACGCCGCGTCTATACGCTGGGAGCCGTCTGCGGGTCAGCCAGACCGACCGCGGACAACGCCGCTGCCGCGGACTGGCAGCCCGGACAGCCGCCACATGGCTGACTGCGGCCAGAATGACAGCACCAGGCCTGGGCAAGCGGGGCATTGAAGCGCATACCCAGGCGAACAGCCTCCGTGCGGGTCATGTCCAGCAGAGGCGTTTCCACGACGATGCGCTGACGCTGCGGTAGTGCGGTTTCGAGCATTATGTTGAAGGCGTGGAAGAACTCGGCTCGCCGATCGGGACCACCCTCGCCGGGCAGCGCCGCCCGGTCAGCTTCATCGGTCACCTGCGACGCACCGCATAGGACTCGGGAGGCTCCGATCCGCCCCGCCCACTGCCCCCCTGCCAGCAGCAAGGCCGGCATCAACCCAGGTGACAGACCCGGCCCGGGGTGACATCCCGCCGGTGGGCTAACCGAAGCCTTGCCCTGTTCCTGGCCCGCCGGACTGAGCGAATCCAGATAGGCGAGTTCGATGTTCAGCACCCGCTCGGCGCCCACCGCCTCGGCAATGGACTCGACCGCGGAACGCTCCCGGTCACTGCTCGGCTGGGCATGATCGACGTGCAGGAGGTTCACCCGCGCCTCCCGGGCTGACGCAGCAGCCACGACCGTGCTGTTTACTCCGCCACTGGCAAGAACGACAACGGATTCCATGTTACCACCTCCGGGCACACCGCTGGCGGGCGCCCTCGTCTACACCTATCGACCACAGTCGATCTTCATCTCCACTGCTACACCATCGTGCCCCACCGGTGGACCAGGACCGTCCGCAAGTGGGCCGTACCGAAACCCGTGCCCGTCCGGAGTTGAGCCCGCGCTGGCGCTTGGGCCTCTGAGTGGAGACCTGCTGACCGGCCCCTGGAGGGGGGAACGCACGGGCGTCACCGGCTCGACGCTTGCGTGGGCTTCGGGCGCGCGATACCTTGTGGTTGATCTATTGGACACCCCGCCAGGGGCTTGTAGGAGCCGAATTCGATGGCTGAAGTCAGAGCTTTCGCGGCGATCCGTTACGATCACAGCCAGTTGGGTGGCGATCTATCCTCGCGAATCGCCCCGCCCTATGACGTGCTGGATCAGGAAGAGAAGGACGGGCTGCTGGCGGTCAGCGACCGCAACATCGTGGCGATCGACCTGCCCCACATCCCCCCCAAGTCGCTGGGGCCGCAAGAGGTGTACGATCGCGCCGCCCAGACCCTCGAAGCATGGCTGGCGGATGGCACGCTGCTGCGCGAATCCCAGCCGGCGTTGTACGTCTATCATCAGGTATTCGAACACAACGGGCAGACCCACACCCGCCGGAAGTTCATCGCCCGTGTGCGGTTGATGCCATTCTCCGAGAAGGTCGTCCTGCCGCACGAAGAGACCTTCGGGGGACCGAAGGAGGATCGGCTGGCGTTG
>JAAEQG010001361.1 GCA_024231775.1 bacterium | reverse complement strand
GGAGGTGGACAACGTCTTTTGCTTTGGCGCGATGCTGACGCTGGCGGGCGAGGACATAGACCCTCGCACATTGCTCTCTCACACGTTGACTTCCTTCCTGGCCGAACGTTACCCGGAACCGGAGGATGAATTCGAGTCCCAACCGCTGGTGTTGATCCTCGATCAGTTCGAAGAAATCCTCACCTCGCACCAGAACCGGTGGCAAGACGCGGAAGGCTTTTTCCGCCAGATGCGGGAGGCGCTGGACACGCTGCCGCGCCTGGGCGTGGTATTCGCGATGCGCGAGGATCACGTGGCCGGGATCGACCCCTACGCCCCACTCTTCCCACGACGGCTGCGGGCGCGATTCAGGATGGAGCGGCTGGGGCCAAGGGGGGCGCTGGCGGCGGTGTCGAAACCGGCGGCGAACGCCGGTTGCCCCTTTGACCCGGGGGTAGCCAAACGGTTGGTGGACAACCTGCGGCTGGTCAAGATGCAGCACTATACGGGCGCGGGAGAAGAAACGATCAAGGGGCCATTCGTCGAGCCGGTGCAGTTGCAGGTCGTCTGTCACCGGCTGTGGGTGAATCTGCCGGAGCAAACGGACCACGCCATCCAGTGGGAGGAGGTCGAGGAGCACGGGAACATTGACCGGGCGCTGACCGGATTTTACACCGGCGCGATGGATGCGGCGATGCGAGAGACGGACGCGAACGAGCGGGAACTGCGGCGTTGGTTTGGCAGCAAGTTGATCACGCCGGTGGGAACGCGGGGCCTGGCAATGCGCGGGCCGGAGGCCACCGAGGGGCTGGCCAACGCGGCGGTGGACGTGCTGGAAGGCCATCACCTGATCCGGGCGGACGTGCGGGCTGGGGCGCGATGGTACGAACTGGCCCACGACCGGCTGGTGGACCCGATTTTGCAGTCGAACACGGCGTGGGATGCCGCGCTGGAAACGCCATTGCGGACGGCAGCCCGCCGCTGGACGGAAACGGAGGACTCGTCTTTGCTCTATCGCGACGCGGC
>JAAEQG010001360.1 GCA_024231775.1 bacterium | reverse complement strand
CTTGAACTGTACGTGCTCCTTGACAAACTCCGGGTCGTGGCGGCCTTCCTTAATGATCACGTGGGCCATGGCGTGGAGCACCGGCAGGTCGTAGCCCGGAATGGGGTCCAGGTGAACGTCCGCCACGGTGCGCACCGGGCTCTTGCGGGGGTCCAACACGATGACCATCACGTCGCGACCGGACTGCTTGCGGGCCAGGATCTGATCGAAGATCACCGGATGGCACTCCGCCGTGTTCGACCCGACCAGGAAGAACACCTTGGCGTGCTCGATGTCATCGTAGCAGCCCATGGGCTCGTCCTTACCGTAGCTGGTGACGTACCCGCCCACGGCGCTGGCCATGCACAGCCGAGGATTGCCCTCGACGTTGTTGGTTCCGATGCCGCCCTTGAACAGCCGGTTGGCCAGGTAGCTCTCCTCGGAGAGCGCTTGACCCGAACCGTAGTATGCGACGCTGTCCGGTCCGTGCTGCTTGATCGCGCCGGCGAACTTCTTGGTGATCAGGGACATCGCTTCGTCCCACCCGGCGCGTTCCAGTTTTCCGTTGCGCCGAATCATCGGGTACTTGAGGCGATCGGGGGATTGCACGATCTTGGGCAAGAACAGGGCCTTGGCACAGACCAGACCCTTGGTCGTGGGATGCTCGGGATCGCCGCGGAGCGCCACCAGACGCCGGTCGCGAACGCCCAGCATGACCCCGCAACCGGTTCCGCAGAAACGGCAGACCGACTTGACCCACTGGATCTCGTCGTCCTTGGGGGACAGGTTGGCCAGCGTCTTGGGCTGGCCGGCCACCGAGACGACCGCCGTGGCCGCGGCAGCCCTAATGAACTCGCGACGTGTGGATTCCATGATTGAACTCCTTTGGGCAGCCCCAGCGCCCTAGCAATGCACTTGATGTCCGGTGTTCGACGAGTCGGATTCGTCGTGGGCGTACACGGGCCATACGCCCAGTACCCCGCTCACCCGCTCAATCTCGGCGCACAGTTTCGCGTGCGCCCGGTCCAGGTCGTCCGCTTCGATCACCAAGCCGACCTTCCCGGGATCATCCAGGTCGAACAGGGTGATCCCGGCTATCTCCGCCAGACGGTCGCGGACCGCCTGGGGATCGGCAAGGTCAATGCGGGCAAACGCGCCGACAACAGCCATGGTCCTGATTCCTGCTTGCGGGCTAGTCCTTGTAGCGCGCCCTGAACTCCTCCGCCGCCTGCTTACGCCGCGCCGCCTCCGCCGGGTCCATCTTGCCGAGATACCAGCTGTGATCCTTGGAGTTTAGAGCATCGCTGAGCCCAGCCTGCAGCTTCTCGGCGGCGTCCACTCGGGCGGGATCGTCCGACTTCAGCCCGTGCTCGACCATCTTGCGGAGTTCGGGGACATAGTGGGTGTAGAAGGTCTTGGCGATGTCGTACGTGCCGTGCCAATGGGTGTAGTCCGGGCCCATCATCGAGGCTCCGTGCCGGGCGCGCCGTCCTTCATGGTGCCACAGCTCAAACCAGTACCAGTCTATGGGGTTGGCGAAGTTGACTTGCAGCTCGCGTAGTGGCTTGGCCAACTCGTACAGGGCCTTACCGGGTCCCGCGAATTTTTCGTTGTATAGTTTGATCAGTCCATCATACTGGGTGTAGAAGTTGGTGACCCAGCGCTCGTTGTGGCAACTGAGGCAGACGTCTTTCATGCTCTCGCGGCGCACTTGCCAGGGCACGTCCTTGCCGGGCAGCCCCATCTTCGCATCGGACTTCTCCGGGCGCACCGACAACGGCGGACGGTTGTTCCAACTGATGCGCATGCCGATATCGTGGGTGACCGGCTGGTTTTTGGTAGCGGACATGTGGCAGGTCGCACAAGTCGGTGCCGCCCAGTAGTCCTCCCCGACAATCCACTTGGCGTTGTCCAGGTTCATGTCGTCGATGTTGGCAAAGAAGGCGATGCCGTGCTTGGACTCCTCGTAGATTTCCTTCTGGGGGTGGTCCGGGCCCATGTGGCACTTACCGCAGGTGTTCGGGTGGCGTGCCTGGGCGGCGTCAAACCGGTGGCGTGCATGGCAGGCGGTGCAGGCTCCCTCCGACCCGTCTGGGTTGATGCGCCCGATTCCGGTATTCGGCCAAGTCGCCGCATCCAAGGTGCCGTCGGGCAAGGTCTTCACTTGCGAACCGTGACACTGCCAGCATCCCATCACCGCGGACGCGGCATTGCCCTCCGGAAAGCCCGGGGTAATCAACCCCCGGTTACCTTCCACCACCTCCGCGAGGACGTTATCCAAAGAGCCCAGGATGCGGGCGGCTTTGGCGTGGTGCGAGGAGATGAACTCCTCCACCTCGCGAGTGTGGCAGCGCGCACAGTCCTTCGGGCTTACGATGGTCGCGATCGTGTAGTTGTAGTGCCGGTAAGCATCCACGTCGGACTTCTCGGCTGCGTGGCATTCGTAGCAACCGACGTTGGCGCGATAGTGTTTGCTGTCGACCCACATCTGATACAGGCCGGTGCTGATCTTCTTGTGACACTCCACGCATTCGTGGGACGCGTCACTCAGCTCGGCCAGGCCAATGGCCTGCCCGCGTGCCTGGTCTGAAGCAGACAGCAAGAACAGAAACGCCAAAGCACCTACCCACACCGCATGTCTGGCCGTAGTAAGTTGTGGTGATCGCCACACAGGAACGAACCTCCTTTCAGTCCGAGGTGGACCGCTCAGCTTGTGCCTCCCCTGAACCGGATGCCCGATCAGAAGTCAACTGCCCGGAGAGGACCGGAATCGTAATCCTGACAAAAACGCTATACAACAGCAGGCCCAACGCCCAGATTCCCAGACAAACGAGAATCTCATTTCGCGTTGGGGAATACTCCACCATCTCTCCCAGGGGCGACGGCGTGAACGCCGGAACCACCAGCCCCATACCCTTCTCGATCCAGATGCCCACAATCAGGCAGGCGCAGGCGACGTTGAGGTAGCGCAAACCGCGGTGTACCGGCAGGAGAAGGATGAACAGGGCGAGCGTGTTCAAACCGATCGCGGTCCAGATCCAGGGCACCAGCCCGTGGTATCCGTGAAGCCCCAGGAACAGGTAGGTAACCGACGCCATGTGCGCCGATTCGGTGTAGAACTCCGTAAACAGCTCACAGCCGAGCAGGAACATGTTGACGGTCAGGGCGACCGTAACGATACCGCGCAACATCTGGAGAGCCTTGTCGGTGATCGCGTACCCGCCATAGCGGCGGATGATCTGCAGCGTCAGGATGATGAACGCCGGACCGGCGGCGAAGGCGGACGCCAGAAACCTGGGCGCGATGATCGCCGAATTCCAGAACGGCCGTCCCCCCAGCCCGACATAGAGAAACGCGGTGACCGTGTGAATGCTGACCGCCCAGCCGATGGCGAGGAACACGAACGGCACGTAGAAGACGGGGCTTGGTTTTCGGCCACGGTAACTGCAGTAGATCAGGTATCCGCAGATGTGCAGGTTGAGCAGCAGGTAGCCGTTCAGCACGATCACGTCCCAGGAGAGCATGGATACCGGGAAGTTGAAACGCCAGAAGATGTGCATGAAGCGCTCCGGCCGCCCCAGATCGACCGTCACGAACGCCAGACACATGATGATCGACGCGACCGCCAACAGCTCGCCGAAGATGACCAGGTCGTGCAGCTCGTGCTTGCGGTAGACGTAGACCGGGATCACCAACATGACCGCGGCGGCGGCCATCCCCACCAGGAAGGTGAAGTTCGCGATGTACAGCCCCCAAGAGACCTGGTCGGTCATACCCGTCGTAATCAGCCCATGCACGAGTTGCTTGCAGTACGCGTTGACCCCCAGCAGCACGACCACGGTCAACGCCAGCATCCAGGAGTGGTAGCGCCAGCCTCCCACGAAGCTGACGCGGAAGCACCGCCAGAGGAAGGTGAGGTACTCGCTCATTGAGCACCTCCTGGGGGCGATTCCGCCGACCGCGCCACATGTTCCTCCGCCCGTGGGTACTCCTCGTCGAAGTAGTAGAAGAACCGCGGCAAGGTGCCCACCTCGTCTTTGAGCACCAGCACATGCTTGGTCGCCAGGATCTGGGCCACCTCGCTGCTTGGATCGAGGACGTTGCCGAACTTGCGGGCCCCGACCGGGCAGACCTCCAGGCAGGCCGGCAGTCGGCCGGCGCGGGTGCGCTGCAGGCAGAAGTGGCACTTCTCCATCACGCCCTTTTGCCGAGGGCGGTTGGACAGGTAGCTCATCTCCGGGTTGATATCTTCCTGGGGATCCACAAAGGACGGTTCGGTGAAGTTGAAGCGCCTGGCCCAGTAGGGACACGCCGCTTCGCAGTAACGACAACCGATGCACCAGTCGTAGTCGATGACCGTGACGCCGTCCGGCTCCTGCCAGGTGGCTTCGATGGGGCAGACCTTCACGCAGGGCGGATTAGCGCACTGGTGACACTGTACCGGCATGTAGTAATGGTTCTCGTGCGGAACCTTGGCGCGGTCGTAGTGGTGGTCAGCTCGCTCCAGGTCCACGCTGCCCCGGGGCATCTCCAGCACGCGGATGTACTGGATTTCTGGGGAGCGGCTTTGGTTGTTCTCCGTCACGCACGCGTGAACGCATCGGCGACAGCCGATGCACCGACCCAGGTGTAGCCCATAAACGAACTCGACGCCGTCGATCGGCTTGACGTCGCGGAGGTCCGGCTGAACGTCGTAGCGCTGCTCAACCTCCGCCCGTATCCGATCCAACACCTCAGCCATCTCCGCGGGCGTCATCTCCTTGTAGTGCTTCTGGAGGAACTTATCGAGCGTGTAATCCTGCTGATCGAGCGCGCGCAACGGACTCAATGCTGCTGCAAGGGCTGCCGCCCCTCCGGCTGCGCTCAGGCCGCCGCACAGAAAACCGCGTCTGGTTAGCTGAGCCGGGCCAGCCGCCGCCGCCCCGCGTTCGTCGCCGCCACTGCTTCCCGTACCGACGTTCCGGGCGCTCATTCAGCATCCTCCTCGACGTAGGTACGGCGCAACGGATCATGCGCGTGGGGGGGGGCGTGATGGTCGGCATCCCCCGGAGGGCTCATGCGCAGGGTGTTAGGTCCGGGCAGGGGTCTCAGCGGATTCATGGCCGGCACCCGGGGGTTGTGCGGGTCGTGGCACTGCGTGCATCGCAACCGGATCATCTCGCCCCGGCTGGTGTCCCAGTATCCGTTGGTGCGTCCGTGGGCACCGCGCTGCCAATCCCGGAAGGTTGGCCCGTGGCACTTGGCGCACAGCTCCTCAACCTTGTCGTATCCAATCACCGCGCCGCCGCGCAACACGAGCTTGTTGCGATCTTGCTCATAGTGGCAGTTTCGGCAGCGGTCGTTGATCCCGTGATCCAGGATGATGTGTTGGTGTTTTAGCAGCCGGACCGGTGTGTCAGCGCGGGGGGGAAACATGCGGTGACAGTCCATGCAGGTGCGCTCGAAACCGTCGATATTGATCACCGGTGGATCGCCGAGCATGTCACGCCGCGGAACGGAGGACAGCCAAGCACGATTGACGGCCATGGCTCGGTGGGAGGGGATATCCACCCCCTCGATCCCCCACACAAACCACGCCCCGACCGCAATGAAGACGGGGGCTGCTGCGTAAGCGGCCCACGACACCGTCCGCCTCTCCGGCGAGGGCCGGGAAGGTTCAGCTGTTTTGTGCCTCGTCACCATGCGCGAGTTTACGGTACTCGTACGCGTCCAAGCGCGACGACCTTGCCGAACTACCCTGTTGTCCGCTCGATCCGCCAAGCGTTCCCGGCACCCTTGTCAGAAGAACATCGAAGGCGCTTGACACGGTATCCAGGAATCACTATACGTCCACGCTGATGTAGGTTATACCAGGGTGGTTGATGCTGCAAGCTCCGGAATTGTGAAATCGACTATCCGCTGGTGGGCGGGGAGAACCAGCAGCCGGTCTCGCACCGGCGCCTGCTTCGGTGGGCGTCTCGGCGCGACCGTTCCGGAGGGTGCGAACGGGTGGCCCGAGCGCGGTGGGGGGCACTGCCGTGAGCGCGGACTCGGGCACCGTGGTTGACGAATGAGTTGTACTCGTGTCGTGCGTATGCGGTAACTGAATGCGCGGCGCCCTTCCGTGCGAGATGGCGCTGCCTGCCTGGAGAACGCTATGAAACGAACCCTCACTCGTGGCGCTTGGATCGCGGGGTGGTGTGTGTTGGCCTCGGTCGGTCGGGCAGGAGCCCAGGAGGCGCCTCCGGCGGAGGAGAAGTCCAGCACGGCCACCAAGGAGACTGTCCGGGAAACGTCCACGGAAGAGAAGGCCCTGCCCGGTCCGAAGTACCTGAATCTGCGCTATGACGAAGACTTCAGCTATCTCGCCGGCGAGCCGGGTACCTATCAGGAGGACTTCTTCGACCCGATCAAGTGCATCAGGTTGGGCGATGATCTGCGCTTGACTATCGGCGGGGAGTTCCGCTTGCGCATGGAGTCGGAGACGAACAAGGGCTTCGGGGCTGGGTCGCCGACGCAGGATAACTTTCAGCTCTACCGGATGTACACCCACTTCGATCTGAAGTATCGGGACACCGCCCGCGTTTTTCTGCAATTGGGATCGGCCCTGGTGGGCGATCGGGAGCGGGCTTCCCGAGCGATCGATGAGAACCGCTTCACTCTGCAGCAGGCGTTCGTGGACGTCAAGCCGCTGGGCGACGGCACCAAACTGACCGTCCGCGTGGGTCGCCAGGATCTGCAGTACGGCAAGCAGCGGTTCGTTTCTCCGTTGGACTGGGCGAACACCCGCCGTCGCTTCGACGCCGTCAAAGTCTTCTGGCGCGACAAGGAGTGGAGCCTGGACGTGTTCTACGCCAAGCCGGTGGTGGTACGCCCGGAGCACCGGGACCGCTGGAACGAGGAATACGATTTCTACGGGGCGTATGTCACCTACAAGGGCATCCCCCGGCATGCGCTCGATTTCTTCTTCTTCGCCCAAGACCGCACGGACGATCGGACCAATCCCAACGGCAATAGCGGCGACATGTCCCGTTACACCCTCGGATCAGTCTTCAGTGGCAAGACCGGGGACTTCGACTACACGGCGTTCCTCGCGGGCCAGTGGGGCAGGTGGGCCGGAGATACGATCCAGGCGTGGGCTTGGGGAGTTGACGGAGGTTATACGTTCACCAAGTGCCCATGGAAGCCGCGATTTGGCGCCGGCTTCGACTGGGCCAGCGGCGATGAACATCCCGACGACGGAAAGGTCGGGACTTTCGACCAGCTCTTCCCCCTGGGGCACGCCTACCTCGGCTACCTCGACCTTGTCGGGCGCCAGAACATCACCGCCGCCAACGTGAACCTCACCTTCTGGCCGGTGGCCAAGAAGGTCAAGACCCGTTTGGGCTACCATGCTTTCTGGCTCAACGCCCGCCGCGATGCCCTCTACAACGTAGGTGGTGCTCCCGGGCGACGCGATTCTTTTGGCGACAGCGGAACGGAAGTCGGTCACGAACTCGACCTTACGGTGGTCTGGAAGATCGATCGGCATCAGTCGATGCTCTTTGGCTACTCCCATTTCTGGGACGCCGACTTCATCACTCAGACTGGAACCAGCGAGGATCCTGATCTTTTCTATGTTCAATATGCGTTCAAGTTCTAGCCGGCGGGGGCGGCGCCTCGTGTTGATACGGCGTTGACGCGCCGGGTAGGGCTTGCGCGAACTGTAGACTGAAACGGGGCACGTGCCCCGCAGAACGTAAAGTGCAGCAAACCTGACCGCCAGGGTGTTGGTCAGGCAACCTTGCAGAGGAGCAGATTCATGAAGAATGGAGTCAGACTAGGACATGCATGCGCGGCTGTGGTACTCGCGGTGAGTATCCTGTTCGTCAGTACGGGCTGTGTCCCCCAGTCGACTTGGCGGGGTGTGGCGGATAGCTCGGTCCGCACCGTGGCGGCCACGATCCTGGACCTGGCGGTCATTGACGCCATCGAATGCGCAGCCTCCGTCGACTGCATGCGCACGGACGACTGAGGTCGCGGTTGTGGATAGTCCGGTCCTTGGATATCCCTCGGATAGCCCGAGGAGCGGTCGCCGTCGATCTGTGCTACATCCGTTGTGCGGCATGGCGCGCCGCAAGGGCGTGGCTGGGACCAGACAGGAACGCGCTCGCCATGATTGACGGTTGCGGACGAGAGATCGATCACCTCCGTCTGTCGCTGACGGAGCGCTGCAACATGGCGTGTCGCTACTGCGCTCCGTCAGGACAGCAGCGCGCTGGGCGCCAGATCGACGCGGGATTCGCCTTCGAGCTTGTGCGCTGGCTGACACAATGCCACGGGATTCGCCACGTCCGGCTCACCGGTGGCGAACCCCTGCTCTACCGGGGTCTGGCTCCGCTGATAGGCAGGCTGGCCGAGCTCGGCACCCTGCACGAGCTGACGCTTACCACCAATGGCCAGGCACTGGCCGGGCAGGCTGCGGACCTGTGCGCCGCGGGCTTGAAGCGGATCAACATTTCGCTGGACACCCTGGTGCCGGAGCGCTTCACCCGCCTGACGCGCGGCGGCGATCTGGCCCGCACCCTGGCGGGCATAGAGGCGGCGATCCGGCACGGGCTCACCCCGGTCAAGATCAACGTCGTCGCCCAGCGCGGGCTCAACGATGGCGAACTGGCTGATATGGCCCAGTGGGGGCTATCCCGCGGATGCGTGGTGCGCTTCCTGGAGGCGATGCCGATCGGCCCGTTGGCTGGGGAGGTGGACAAGTATCTCGTGCCGGCGTCCGAGGTTCTCGAACGCCTGGCTGAGCGGTTTGTCCTGCATCCGATTCCGCAGAGCATCGGCCAACCGGCTACGGACTACGTCGCTACGGGACAGGGTCTGCGTGGCGTGATCGGGGTCATTGCCCCGACCACGCGTCCATTCTGCGCCAGTTGTCGGCGTATTCGCATTACGCATCGGGGACGGCTGGTGCCATGTCTACACGACGAGCGTGGCGTCGACCTAGCCCGCTGGTGGGATGGACGCACCCTCGATACTCGTGGGGCCGATGGGACGCTGTCCGCCGCCCTGCAGACCAAGCCGGCGCTCGGTCCGCAGAACCAGTCGGTGACGATGCTTTCCTTGGGCGGTTAGGTGTTCAGGCCGCCGGGACGCGGTCATGCCGGCATGCGCAGTAGAGGAAGAGCCCTGGCCGATGCGGTCGGCGGCGACGGACCGCCTATGGACCTCTGCAGGCAACGGCACGTTACGTGCGTCCGTGGAGGTAGTCGTAGAGATCCTCAATGAAGGCCTGCTTCTCGGCGACCTGCAGGGCCATCACGTCGCCCGTGGAAACGATACCGACCAACTTGGTTCCATCCACCACGGGCAGGTGTCGAACGCGCTCGTGGGACATTACCGCAGCACAATCCTCGATCGTGCCTCGGGGGCCGCAAGTGATCACCGATGGTGTCATCACCTCCGCGACTCTGGTGGACGCAGGATCACGTTTGCCGCTGACCACCCGGTTCAGGAGATCGCGTTCGGTAAACACGCCGACGAGTCTCTCCCCTTCGACCACACACAACGCTCCGATCCGCCGTTCGTTCATCAGGTTAGCAGCCTCCAGGGTCGTCGTTTCCGGTGCGACCGTGGCGACCTCAGAACCTTTCTTGGCGAGCAAGTCACCGATTGTGGACATGGGCAAGAACCTCCCATCACAAGAGAATTGCGCTACTGACTCCGGATTCTAGCTGCTGCTCCGCCGGTTGGCCACTATCGTTCCATGCTCATGCCCGTTGTGCGCTGAACTCCAGAAGGAGGCGTGCACTAATACGAACTCTAATTGACTACTGCCGTTTCCTGCGTTCATGCTGCGGCCCCAAGCCCCTCTCCCCTGGGGGAGAGGGGAGGGTGAGGGGGCAGGTTCGGGGCCTCTTGACCCTCCCCCAGCCCCTCCCTGGGAGGGAGGGGAGGCATCTCATCGTCTATTCCCGAGAACCCAATCTGCAATCAACAACCAGAAGCACTATGACGGCTCGACCTAGGCCCGGACCTCATCCCCCTCCGGATCAACTGCTGGGGGTGTACTCATTCAGAGCCTTCATGTACTGCCCGCGCTCGAAGGCGGCGGGGTCGGGGCAGGCCTTCTGGTTCATGCTGCCGCGCAGCTGTTTGAGGCCGTCATACTCGTGGTCCGTCATCCACTCGACCATACCGGCTAGAATCTGGTCGATTGCACCGCAGCCGTTCCGCAGCAGCGTTGCGCACAGTTGAGTGACATCCGCCCCCGCCATGAGAAGCTTGAGCACGTCGAACGACGTGTAGATCCCCGTGCCGGCGGCCAGGTCGGTCTTGACCAGCGGGTCGAGGATCGCAATCCAGCGCAGGGGTAGACGCATTTCGTGAGGTGCGCTGAACACCACGTCGGGCATGATCTCGAGGACCTCCAGGTCGATGTCCGGTTGATAGAAGCGGTTGAACAACACCAGACCGTTCGCTCCGGCATCACCGAGCTGCTGGGCGAAATACGCCAGAGCCGTGAAACTGGGGGTAAGCTTGACCGCGACCGGTAGCTTCACCGCCTGCTTGACCGCGCGCACGACCTCGAGATAACTTCCTTCGACCGTCGCAGCGTCCTGGGTGGGGTCGGTGACTATCGAGTAGATATTCAGCTCCAGGGCGTCGGCGCCAGCCTGCTCGATCTTGCCAGCGTAGTCGATCCACCCCCCGGTGGTCGTGCCGTTGATGCTGGCGATCACGGGGATGTCCACCGCTTTCTTGACGGCCGCCAGGTGGTCGAGATGTTCGTCAGGCCCGCGTCGGTAGTCACGCTGGGCGGGAAAGTAGGAGAGCGCCTCGGCGAAGCTCTCCGTACTGTGTTCCTGAAAGTGCTGGTGTTCGGCGTTCTCGTGCTCGATCTGTTCCTGGAACAGCGAGTATGTGACGACCGCGGCGATGCCCGCATCCTCCATGGCCCGCACGGAGGCGACATCTCGGCTGAGGGGTGAGGCTGACGCTATCAGGGGGTTCTTCAGGTTCAGGCCCAGATACTCGGTTGACAGATCCATGGGTTCCCTTCCCCCGATTCACACTGCTGAGTAGGGTTCCTGCGGAGGCCAATGTCGGCCTTGTTCGCCGCTGCGCTTCGCAGATGACCACTTACGAGCCGGTGTCTGATGATTCCGGGTGCGCTTGTCCCACGGTGGAGGGGAGTTCCTCGAAGACCGGCAATACCCTGTTGAACAGGGCTATGAACACCAACGGCAGGACGAAAATCAACACCGCGACGACGATTCCCTCTCTCTCGAAGAGGCCGGGGACGGGACTATCGCGGAATCCGCGCATGCTCTTGGAGAATATCTGGCCGCCGACGACGACGTTCCAGCGCATCGCAAAAACCTGCACCAGCAACAAGAGCGAAGCCGCGAAACACAACGTGTTCCGGATCTGATCGGTCAGATAGCGGCTCATGAGCACTACGATTCCCAGCAGAATGATGGGGACCAGCGCCCCGAGCACGAGTTGGATCCCGATGAACGAGAATGCCAACTGGTCTCCTAGGAGCGGCCCGATCACCGTCCATTCTTCGGCCCGTTCGTAGGCCAGGGTCATGATCTCCAGCAGTTCCAGGGTCACCGAGAGCACGACGAACAACCACAGCCACCGGGCTAGCGCCTGCATGCACGGCGCGTCGATGCGCCGCCCGGAGAACTTCATGCCGATCTCGTAGAGAATGATCACCATGGCGATGCCCGAAACGATCGCCGAGCACAGGAAAATGATCGGCATCAGCGGGGTGGACCACCAGGGATTGGCTTTGACCGCCCCGAAGATGAAACCGACGTACCCGTGCAACAGCGCCGCCGCTGGAATTCCGATCGCGGCGAGGGTCACCAGCACCCGGTGGTCGATCTGCCGTGACTCTTCCGAGACGTCGTAAACCCCGAGCGCCAGGCACTTGTACAAGGCACGCTTCGTGCCTTGACTCTGGCGGGCCAGCATGATGATGTCGCGGCGATGCACCAGCCAGATCTCGAAGACCAACAGCGCCAGATATGACGCGTAGATGAACCCGAACGCGGCCATGGCCGACGACAGGTTCGGCGTAACCAGGGGATTGAAACACCGCTCGGGGTGCCCCAGGTGCATCAGCAGAGTGAATGGGGCAAAAAGCAGAAACCCGAGCGAGGCCACCAGGGCCAGGCGCCCGATGGGCTGCAGTTCCGTGCGCCCGAAAACGTGGTACAGCGACGACAGGATGAACGCTCCGGCTACCAGACCGGTTACGTACGGGTATTCGACGATCAACAGACTCCAGGAGATGTGGTGATCGTTGGGAAACAGG
>JAAEQG010001359.1 GCA_024231775.1 bacterium | reverse complement strand
GGCCGGCGCGGCCGTAGCTGGGAACCACCGGATCCTCGTGGAGCCGCCGCCCGATGCCATGACCGGCAAACTTGCGTACAACCCGCAAGCCGGCCCGCTTGGCGCACCCTTCAACCGCAGCACCGAGATCACCCAGACGGGCCCCCGGCTTGACCGCCGAGATGGCCTCGTCGAGACACTCCCGAGTAGTTGCCACTAGCCTTCGCGCCTCTGAACTGGCCTTGCCAACGGTGAAGGTTATCGCGGCGTCACCATGGTAGCCGTCTACTATGGTGCCGCAGTCTATGCTCACCACATCGCCGTCTGCCAGCCGCTGCCGGTTACTCGGGATGCCGTGGACAATTACCTCGTTGACCGATGTGCACAGGGTGGTGGGAAACCCACGGTACCCCTTGAAGGCCGGCCGCCCTCCCGCGCTGAGGATGAGATCCTCGGCGATTTCGTCGAGTTCGGCAGTGGTGGCGCCCACTTGCCCGGCGGCTTCAACGGCTGCCAAGGCTCGTAGCACCAAACGGTTGGCGCGATGCATTACTTCCAACTCTCGCCAGGTTTTGTAAAAGATCATACTCCCACAGGAGCACCCACGGCAGCCATGACCGCGTCGGTCACAGCATCCTTGGGTCGATTGCCGTCGACCGTCAAAAGTTGGCCGCGGGCTTCGTATAGGTCGATCAGCACTGCGGTATCCTGATAGTAGACCCGCAACCGCTCCCGAACCACTTGCTCACGATCGTCGGCACGTTCAACCAAGGGTTCCCCACTCTCGTCGTCGATCCCAACCACCTTTGGCGGATCGAAATCGACATGGTAGGTACGCCCGGATGGCTTATGCACGCGCCGTCCTTGTAGTCGTTTGGTTATTACCTCATCCGGGACGGCGACAAAAATCACCCGCTCGATGCTGCGACCAAGCTCGGCCAACACGCCGTCCAGAATACCGGCCTGGGCTATATTGCGCGGGTATCCGTCGAGCAAAAAGCCGCGCGCACAGTCTTCGCGATGGAGCCGCTGCAGGATAATCCCGTCGACCAAACGGTCAGGAACCAGGCCGCCGCACCCGATTATCCTGCCAGCCTCCTGCCCCAGGGCGCTTCCCTTCTCTACCACGTCATGCAGTATGTCTCCAGTGGAGATGTGCGGGACGTTGTAGCTTTTGGCAAGCACCTTGGCCTGAGTCCCCTTTCCCGAGCCTGGCGGCCCGAGCAGGATCAGGTTGAGGCCGCGATGGTTTGACCTCATCCTTTCCTCCCACGGACCCTGCCCTTACGCATGAACCCGTCGTAGTGACGCATTACCAGCTGGGACTCGATCTGGTTGACCGTGTCCATGGCCACACCGACCACGATCAGCAGCGAGGTGCCACCGAAGAAGAACTTGACTCCCAAACCATGGGTAAACCACTGCGGCAAGAATGCGTCAAGGGTGGCGCCAATCACGGGAATGGTGGCAACCTTGAAGCCGGCAATCAGAATGTTCGGCAAGATGGCGACCAGAGCCAGGTAGACCGATCCAACCAGGGTTATCCGGGTCAGCACCCGATCAATATAGCGCGCAGTGGGCTTGCCCGGACGCAGCTTGGCAATAAAACCACCGTACTTCTTCATGTTGTCGGCAGTGTCCTCGGGGTTGAAGATAATCGAGGTGTAGAAGTAGCAGAAGAAGATGATCGCAGTGAAGTATACGAGGTTGTAGAGTGGCTCGCCCCAGGACAGGGCGTCGATTATCTTGCGCAACCACGGCTGGTCGATGTACTGGCCCAAGGTCTGCGGAAAGGACATGATCGAGGCGGCAAAGATCACCGGGATCACACCGCCAGTGTTGAGGCGCAGAGGCAGGTAGGTGCTCTGCCCGCCAATCACTCGCCGACCAACAACCCGCTTGGCATACTTGATCGGGATGCGCCGCTGGGCACGTTCCATGCAGACGATGGCACCAACGATGATAACCATGAAGATCACCAGCAAAACGGCGACGATGATGTTCATGGACCCCTGTTTGATGTCAGTTATGGTACTCAGAATGGCACCTGGCAAACCGACGACGATACCGGCAAAGATAATCAGCGAGATGCCGTTGCCTATGCCGCGTTCGGATATCTGCGCGCGGAGCCACATGACAAAGGCGGTCCCGGTGGTCAGGGTGAGCACCGTAACCAAACGGAAACCCCAACCCTGAATACTCTCTGGCACCAGCATCATCTCGGACGGAGCCTGGGTGCGCTCGAGGAAGAAGGAGATGCCAAGACCCTGGATGATTGACAGAACCACGGTTCCGTAACGGGTGTACTGGGTGATCTTGCGCCGCCCCAACTCGCCCTCTTTGGAGAGCTTCTCAAGGTAAGGCCACACCACGGTCAACAGCTGCAGGATGATCGAGGATGAGATGTACGGCATAATGCCGAGGGCAAAGATGGTCATCCGCCCCAGTGCGCCACCGGAGAAAAGGTTGAGAAATCCCAGTACGGTCCCCTCCTGGGCTTCGGTGAAGGCGGCCATGGCGACCGGATCCACTCCGGGGACCGGAATCCACGCGCCAGCGCGGTAGACCGCGAGCAGCGCGAAGGTGAACAGGACCCGCTTGCGCAGATCCGGAATGGCGAAGATGTTGCGGAAGCTATCGATCACGGCGACATCACCTCACAACGCCCTCCGGCCGCTTCAATGCTGGCCTGGGCCGTTTTGGAAAATCTGTGCGCCTGAACCACCAACTTCTTGCTGAGGCCACCGTCGGCGAGCACCTTGACCAGATGCTTACCGGCACGAATCAGACCCCTCTTGGCAAGCTCGCCCTGGGATACGGTTTCGCCTTCTGAAAAGGTCTTTTCGAGATCTCTGAGGTTGACCACCTGGTACTCAACCCTGAAGATGTTGGTGAAGCCCCGCTTCGGGATACGGCGAGTCAGAGGCATCTGACCGCCCTCGAAGCCGTAGCGCCGCGAATAGCCGCTCCGGGACTTTTGTCCCTTGTGCCCGCGGCCGCAGGTTTTTCCTGTTCCCGAACCCGGACCTCGTCCCACTCGCTTGCGAGTCCGCTTGGCACCGGGTGCCGGACGCAGAGTGTGAAGCTCCATTGGTCAGCCCTCCACTTCCTCCACCTTAACCAGATGGGGGATCTTGTTTACCATACCTCGAATACTGGGGTGATCGATCCGCACCACGGCGCGCCCGATCCGTCCCAGGCCGAGGCCGGCCAAAATCCTCTTCTGCTTATGGTGGTAGCCGATCTGGCTACGTGTCTGAGTAATTCTTAACTTCTTGGCCGGGGTAGCTGTTTCATTCATTGCTCACCACCCGAGGACTTGGCTTCGCCTGTTTCGCCCTCTGCCACGGTGGCACTGGCACTCGGCTCGGCCGCTTCGGCGGCTTCCTCGACCACTTCGGTGGCCGGGGCAGCGGCTGCGGTTTCGCCCTCGATGCCGGTCACCTCGACGCCGCGCAAACGGCGTACCTGACCCGTGGTCATCAGATGTGCGATGGCGTCGAAGGTGGCCCGAACCACGTTGAACGGGTTGCGGCTGCCGACGATCTTGGTCAGCACGTTCTGGACACCGGCGGCCTCCATTACGGCCCGCACTCCGCCGCCTGCGATCACCCCGGTGCCCGGGGCGGCGGGACGGAGAAGCACCTTGGTGGCACCCCACCGGCCCCACACCTTGTGAGGCAGGCTACCGCCAACCATGGGCACCTGGATCATGTCGCGCTTGGCCTGTTCGCTGGCCTTTTGGATCGCTGGCGGAACCTCACGCGCTTTGCCGGTGCCGTAGCCTACGCGGTCGGTGCCGTCGCCGGTCACCACCACCGCAGAAAAGGAAAAATTCTTGCCGCCCTTGACCACCTTGGCTACCCGATTGATGTGGACAACGGTCTCGATGAATTCAGTCTCTCGGTTAATCATCGGCAACCTCTAGAACTTCAGGCCCGTTTTGCGGGCAGCATCGGCTATCGCGCGAATCACACCGTGATAGGTGAACCCGCCACGGTCGAAAACCACTTCCTCTATGCCCTTTTCCCGGGCCCGGGTGCCAATTAGCTTACCCAGCTCGGTGCCCGCCTTGGCGTTCCCCGTAACTTCGAGTTTGCCGGCCAGGTCGTTTTCCAGGGTCGAGGCTGCGGCCATGGTGAACCCACGGTCGTCGTCAATGAGCTGAGCATAGACATGACGCAGGCTACGGTAGACTGCCAGCCGGGGGCGCTCGGCGCTACCCCGCACCACATCACGGTAGCGGCGTTTGATCCTTGAACGTCGTTGTTTACGATCTCGTTTGCTACTCATTGGGCGACTCCCTGCTTACCGGCCTTCATACGAATGCGCTCCCCGAGATAGCGGATGCCCTTGCCCTTGTAGGGTTCGGGTGGCCTGAGGGCGCGGATCTCGGCGGCCACCTGGCCCACCCTTTGGCGATCGATACCAGAGACTTTGATGTGGTTGGCCTTGCCGTCGATGTCGATGCTGATACCGTCGGGAACCGGGAAGTTGACCTGATGGGAGTAGCCGAGGTTAAAAATCACGGCGTTGCCCTGTTTTTCGGCCCGATACCCGATCCCAACAATCTCGAGCTGTTTGCTCCAGCCTTCACAGACTCCGGTTACGGCGTTGGCCACCAGGGCTCGGTTGAGACCGTGGAAGGCGCGGGTTTGGCGTTCTTCGTTGGCCCGGGTCAGCGTGAGCACGCCGCCGTCGGAGGCGGCATCAATGCCAGGCACCAGGGCGACTTCCAGCGAACCGCCGGGACCCTTGACTCGGATCACCCGGCCGTCGACCTTGATGTCGACCCCTTTGGGGATGGAAACGGGCTTTTTGCCTATCCTTGACATATCCCCCCCTACCAGATCTCGCAGAGAATCTCACCGCCCACCCGCAGGCCTCGGGCCTGCTCGTCGGTGAGGACTCCGCGGTTGGTGGAGACCACGGCTACTCCCAGTCCGCTGCGGACTTTGGGTAGATCGCCGACTCCCCGGTAGACGCGGAGGCCCGGTCGGGACACCCGCTGCAATCCGTGGATCGCTGGCTCGCCATCGTCGGCGTACTTGAGATAGATGCGGATGATTCCCTGCGGCCCCTCTTCGATCAGCTTGAAGGTTCGGATGAACCCCTCCTGCTTGAGAATCTTGGCGACTTCGAGTTTCATCTTTGATGCCGGCACATCGGTACGATCGTGACGGACCATGGTGGCGTTGCGGATTCGCGTCAGGAGGTCGGCAATCGGATCTGTCATGGTCATTGCTCAACCTCACCAACTCGCCTTGGTAACCCCGGGCAGAAAACCCTCGAGGGCCAATTTGCGAAAACACACCCGGCACAGCTCAAACTTGCGCATGAAACCTCGGGGACGACCGCACACCCGACATCGGCTGCGCTGACGGACCTTGAACTTGGACGTCTTGAGACTCTTGGCTATTGATGACTTTCTTGCCATGGTCTCCCTCCCTATCGGCTCTTGAACGGCATCCCGAGACCGGCCAGCAGAGCTCGCGCCAGGTCATCGGTGGGTGCCGAGGTGGTGATGGTTACGTTCATGCCAACCGTTCCTTCGACCTTCTGATAGTCCACTTCGGGGAAGATCAAAATGTCCTTGACCCCGAGAGTGTAATTACCGCGGCCGTCAAACGAAGTCGGGCTGATGCCACGAAAATCGCGAACACGGGGCAGGGCTATGCAGATGAGACGATCGAGAAACTCGTACATTCTCGTCCGTCTGATGGTCACCTTGGTGCCCACCGGCATGCCCTCGCGCAGCTTAAAAGCTGCGATCGATCTCCGCGCCCGCCGTAGCACCGGTTTCTGAGCGGTGATATTCCTCATCTGCTCCAATGACATATCGAGCAGCTTGGCGTTGCGGGCGGCTTCTCCGATGCCCATGTTGCAGGTAATTTTTTGCACCCGGGGCACCTGCATTGGGTTGGTGAGCTCGAAATCTTTTTCGAGCTTTGGCACCACCTCTTCCCGGTACTTTTCCAACAAGCGCGCCATCGTATCTCCTATCGGTCGAGAATCGCGCCGTCGACCTTGGCGACTCGAACCTTACTGCCGTCTTCCAGGATATTGAACTTGACACGGGTCGGTTGCCCGCTATCAGGGGAGACGACTTTTACGTTCGAGACATGAATGGGGGCTTCGCGTTCGACGATGCCGCCCTGGACGTTTTTACTTGGGTTGGGCCGGGTGTGACGCTTGATCATGTTCACACCTTCCACCACGATCCGCTGGCGATCCCGGTCTACCCGCAATACTCGGCCACGCTTATCAGCGTCTTTACCCGAGATCACCATAACCGTATCGCCCTTTTTGACCTTGAGCCGCATTGCGTCCTCCTCCCGGATCCCTACAGAACTTCCGGTGCCAGGGAGACGATTTTCATAAACCGTCTCTCCCGCAGCTCCCGTGCCACCGGCCCAAAAACACGGGTTCCGATAGGATCACGGGTACCGCTGAGCAGCACCGCCGCGTTCTCGTCAAAGCGGATGTAGGAGCCATCCCGGCGCCGGGTACG
>JAAEQG010001358.1 GCA_024231775.1 bacterium | reverse complement strand
GTGCGGCGTTGCGGAGGATAGGCGTTCAGCCGCGACTGACCAGCAGCGCGGCGGAGTTGCGCTCAACGACTCCGGTCATTCTGCCCGGGGTCGGGGCGTTCGGCCCGGCGATGCGCCGCTTGACGGACCATGGGCTTGATGACGTGTTACGCGAGCGCGTCCGGGCGGGGTATTCCACTTGCGCGATCTGCCTGGGGATGCAACTGCTCTGTGAAGAGAGCGAGGAGTCGCCGGGGGTCTCCGGTCTGGGGGTGATCGCCGGCCGCGTAGCCCGTTTCCCCGACTCGGTCCGGGTTCCACAACTCGGTTGGAACCGGATCGAGACCGACACGGGGTGTCGATTGCTGCGGAACGGGCATGCCTACTTCGCCAACTCGTACCGGCTCGAAGCTCCGCCGGAGGGCTGGGCTGGCGCCCGGGCGACCCACGGGGCTACGTTTGTCGCGGCGTTGGAACGCGATCACATATTGGTATGCCAGTTTCACCCCGAACTCTCGGGGAGGTGGGGGCTTGATCTGCTGCGGCGCTGGCTGGTCGGCGAAGAACGAGAGGACGGCGGAGAATGCTAAGCGTACGCATCATTCCGTGTCTCGATGTCCGCGATGGGCGGGTGGTGAAAGGCGTACGCTTCGCCGGGCTGCGCGACGCCGGATGTCCGGTCGAACTCGCGGAAGCCTACGAAGCCCAGGGGGCGGATGAACTGGTCATGCTCGACGTGTCTGCCACGCCGGAGGGTCGCGGTCCCCAGGTGGACACCGTGCGGAGCGTTCGTGCTCGGCTGTCGATTCCGCTCACCGTCGGCGGCGGCGTTCGCTCGCTCGATCACGCCTCCGCTCTGCTCGAAGCCGGGGCGGACAAGGTCGCGGTGAACACGGCGGCGGTGCGTGATCCCGAGTTGATCAACCGCCTGGCTGCGCGGTTCGGGTGTCAGTGCATTGTGCTGGCTTTGGATGCCGCCCGGACTCCGGAGCAGGTGTGGGAGGTTGTGGTGCGCTCCGGAGCGGAGCGTACCGGGATCGATGCCTCCACCTGGGCAAGCCGCGCGGAGGGATTCGGCGCCGGCGAGATCCTGCTGACCAGTTGGGATCGCGACGGGACGCGCAGCGGATACGACGAGCGTCTGATTGCGGCAGTCCGCGCCGCGGTGTCAGTTCCGATCATCGCATCCGGAGGTGCTGCGAGTTCGCCGCACCTGCTCGCCGCTTTGCGTGCGGGGGCGGACGCGGTGCTGGCGGCATCGATCTTCCACGATGGGGACATGACCGTGGCGGACGTTAAGGATTACCTGGCGACTAACGGGATTGCGGTGCGACCATGATTATCCCATCGATAGACTTAATGGACGGACAGGCGGTACAGCTTGTCGGAGGGCGCGAAAAGGTCCTGGAGGCGGGTGACCCACGACCGATCGCCGAGCGTTTCGCCCTGGCTGGAGAGATCGCCGTGGTGGACCTGGACGCGGCGTTGGGCCGCGGGTCCAACGCCCCTCTGATCCGCGAGCTGCTACGCATCGCTCCCTGCCGGGTCGGCGGGGGCATCCGCGATGTCGAGTCCGCCTTGGGTTGGCTTGATGCCGGGGCGACCAAGGTCGTGCTGGGTACGGCGGCGGCTCCCGAAGTCGTGCGGGAGCTGCCGCGCGAGCGTGTTATCGCCGCCCTCGATGCGGTCGATGGTGAAGTCGTGGTGGAGGGTTGGCGGAAGCGGACCGGCTGCGATATCGTCTCGCGGATGCGTGCGTTAGCTGGGTTGGTCGGCGGGTACCTGGTCACCTTCGTCGAGCGGGAGGGGCGCCTGCAAGGCTGCGATTTCGAGCGGGCGAGACAGTTGAGCGAGGTGGCGGGGGATGCGCAGCTCACTCTTGCCGGGGGCGTGACCACTACCGACGAAATCGCCTCCCTGGACGCCTTGGGGGCGGATGCCCAGGTGGGCATGGCCCTCTATCGGAACCGAATCGATCTAGCTGATGCCATCGCCGCTCCGCTAAAATCGGATCGTCCCGATGGTCTCTGGCCGACCGTCGTAGTTGATGAACGCGGGGTGGCCTTGGGGCTGGCGTGGTCGGACGGCGCGAGTCTGCGCGAGGCGGTGACCACGCACTCGGGGGTGTACCACTCGCGGTCGCGCGGCCTCTGGCGAAAGGGGGAGTCCTCGGGGGCCACTCAGAAGCTGGTCCGCGTGGACCTCGACTGTGATCGCGACGCCCTGCGTTTTACCGTGCAGCAGAACGCTCCGGGATTCTGCCATCGGGGAACGCGAACCTGCTGGGGGGATGAGCGCGGTTGGGGAACGCTCG
>JAAEQG010001357.1 GCA_024231775.1 bacterium | reverse complement strand
TCACGGATAGAAGCTGCGCGTTGTTCAGGCCCTGTAATGGTTGCGCGGCGGGTGGCATGGGCAAACTTGTTTGCCCGTGCGTCATCGGCACGCTGCACGGGTAAGCAGAGCTTATACGCTTTCCACTTACAACTCGCGCGGTCAGAGCCACGACCGTAAGGGAGCCGGTCCGCGCAATCGCGCCAAGAACCGCTCCCTGACGGTCGCGGCTCTGATTGGCTGCGCGCGAGCTTTAACTGTGATGCGTATTACCCATGCCACCCAGCAAACCGAGTGGATCACGAGGCTAAAACGTGATGTATATTACCCATAGCACGCAACACCGCTTGCGGACCGTCTGTCGAACGGGCTGGGGCAAGCGCGAGAACTAAACAGAATGCGTATTACACAGGGACCTCTGCATACGCTTAAACTGTTTGGCGTGGGCATAGCGACCGACTTTGACCGCCGCTCGTTTGCCGACCCGCGGGTACGACTGTCGCAGAGGGATGCCATACTGCTTGGCGGCTTGGACCAGCTTGCGGATCGCGGTGGAGAGCGGCTTCGGGTCGGGCGAATCGGTCGTCGACCGCTGGGTTCAAAACCCCTATTGGCAGTACTTCTGCGGCTTCACCCACATGCAGCACGAAGCTCCGATCAACCCCAGTAGCGTGAGCCGCTGGCGCAAGCGCGTCGGGGCCGAACGGCTCGAACTGCTGCTCAAGGAGACGATCGATCTCGCCGTGCGCGGAAAGCAGGTGCACGCCAAAGACCTCAAGCAGGTTACGGTCGGCAACCCCGACGAATCACCCGCGACTTCATTCGTGTCGGACCACTAGCTTAACCCGCAAGGGGTCATAGAACAGATGCCGAGCATGAATGATCCGGGCTAGAACCGTTCCCATGCCTTCGCGGCGAGTTCGCGCGACTTGCCGGCTACCTCGGCTTCGTCCACCCCGAGCACGCGGCCGTTCTCCATCCGCACCGCGCCGTTGACCATAGCCAGACTGACGGACGCCGTCGGCAGCCCGAACATCATGTGGCCCCACAGGTTGTTCGCGTGCAACGGGGTCACCGGATCGTAGTCCACGACGATGATGTCCGCGAGGTGGTCCGGGGCGAGGGCTCCGAGCGGTTTGCTGAAGAACTTGGAGGCGATGCGCCGGTTGTTCTCGAACAGCATTTGGCAGGCTTCGACGAAACCGGCCCGCGGATCGGCGGTTACGTGTTTTTGCAGCAGATGGGCTACGCGCATTTCGTCGAGCATGTTCGCGGTCATCGCGTCAGTGCCCAGCCCCACCTGAATGCCCATGGAGAGCATCTGCAGCACAGCGGCGGCGCCAACCGCGTTGTTCATGTTTGACTGCGGATTGTGTACCACGTTGGTGCCCGAATCCAGCAGGGCTTCGTACTCGCTCTCCTTGAGGTGGATGCAGTGGGCACAGATCGTGCGCGAGCCCAGCATCTCCACATCCGCCAGCCGATGCACCACCCGCTTCCCGTACTTGCCCAGGGAGTCCTTCTGGTCGAACTTGGACTCGGCAACGTGAACGTGGAAACCCGCCTGCAGCGCACGGCCGACCTCCGCGGCACGCTCCAGGGTCTCTTGGCTGAGGGTCATCGAGGCGTGCAGCCCGAAGGCCGCGGACAACATCGGGTCTCCCGATGCTCGGTGGGCTTTGAGGAACGCTTCATTCTCGTCCAGCCCTTCCTGCATGATCTCCGGGCCGTCGCGATCGGACAGTTCGTAGCATAGGCACGTGCGCACTCCCACCTCGCCGGCTGCCCGGGCGATCGCGTCCAGGCTGCCCCGCACGGCTCCGGGGGAGGCGTGATGATCGATGACCGTGGTGGTCCCCGACCGGAGGCCGCGGCATAGCGGGGTCAGGCTGCTGACGTACACATCCTCCAGGGTAAGGACCTTGTCCAATCGCCACCACAACCGCTGGAGAATCTCCACGAAGTTGGTGGGGGGATCCTCCTTGAGGGCGATCCCGCAGGCGAAGGTGCTGTAGAAATGATTATGGGCGTTTATCATTCCGGGCATGATCACCCCGCCGCCGGCGTCGATTCGCTTGCAGCCGTCAGCGGAAACGTCGCCCCGTCGCCCCACCTGGACGATCAGGTTGTCTCGCACGCGCACCGCCCCGTCTTCGATGACCTTGGGGTTCTCGCCGAGGGTTACCACGGTACCGCCGGAAATCAGTGTTTCTGCACTCATCGGGTTCGTGCCTCCTGCAATGGATATCATCTCAGCCGTCAGCGACCGTCTCACCCGTGTTCCTGTGGGTTATCCGAGCCGCGCCCGTCAGGAAGCGGTCCCATCGCGGGAACGCTTGTCTCTTGCATCTCCGCTCCCTCACGGTCGCGGCTGGGTTCCGTGAGCGACCTCAGTACCCGCAGTCTCAGGTGTGTCGGAGCACTAGTACACCGGTTGCATACCCAGCAGTATATCCGCGATCGCCAGACCTCCCAAGACCAAACTCACCGCTCCGTTAAGGGTGAAGAACGCGAGGTTCACTCGGCTGAGGTCGTCCGCTCTGACCAGGCTGTTCTCGATCGCCAGCAATACGGCGACGATGGCCGCGCCGATCAGGTATACCCAGCCAAGCCCGGCGATGTGGGCGAGTAGTCCGAGCAGTGCGACCGTGAACAGGTGGCATACCCGGGCGATCCACAGGGCTCGGGCGGGTCCCAGTCCGGCGGGCAGGCTGTGGAGTCCCTCGTGCCGGTCCACCGCTACATCCTGACAGGCGTAGATGATGTCGAATCCGGCGATCCACAGCGTGACGGCTCCGGCGAGCACCGCCGTGGGCCAACCGATGCTCGGGGGATGTACCGCGATCCACGCAGCTAGGGGTGACAGGGCAATTGCACTGCCCAGGTACAGGTGGGCCAGGCGGGTGAAGCGCTTGGCGTACGAGTATCCGCAGATGTAGACCAGCACGGGCGCGCACAATCTGATCGGCCAGGGGTTCTCGAAGAACACCTCGAACAGCACACACCCCAGCGCCAGAGCAGCTGCACAGATCGCCACAAACACCCAGGCGGACGTCATCGACAGGCGGCCCGTGGGAAGCGGGCGGTTCTCGGTACGCGGGTTCCGGGCGTCTATCCCGGCGTCCGCAATGCGGTTGAAGGTCATCGCTACGCTACGGGCTGCGATCATGCACCAGATGATAAGGGCTAGTTGGCCCCAGGACGGACGGTGCAACGGTTCGAGGTGTCGGCCGGCCAGAAAAGCGGCTATCAGGGCGAAGGGGAGGGCGAAGACCGAGTGGGATAGCTTAATCATCTCCGCCCATGTGCGCACGCGGTTCATCGCGGTGGTCATCTTGTTTTCGCACCGTCCCCCGGTGGGAGCGGCTGGGGAGGTGCGCCGGTCCACCGCGTGTTGAACTGGTGGGGTACGTCGAGCAGATCCAGGAGCTTGCCGACCACGAAATCCACCAGATCGTCCAGGGTTCGGGGCAGCATGTAGAAACCCGGCGAGGGCGGGCAGATGGTCGCCCCGGCTTGACTGAGGCGCAGGGCGTTGTGCAGATCGATCTGGGTGAGGGGCATTTCCCGGGGGACGACGAGGAGTCGTCGACCTTCCTTCAGGGTGACTGCTGCCGCTCGGCAGATCAGGTTGTCGCCCAGCCCGGCGGCCATGGCAGCCATCGTATGTGTGCTGCAAGGGCAGACCACCATTCCATCCGTGCGGAACGATCCGCTGGCGATGGGGGCGCCGATGTTGTTGTACGTATGGAGGGTGATCCGGTCCGATGCGCGCCCCAGGAGCGCCTCGACCGAGAACGTCTTGATCCCCAATTCATCCGCGAGCAGACGTCGGCCATTGGGCGAGACGATCAGGTGAGTGATCGTACCGGCGGTCTCCAGGCAGTCCAGCAGGCGCCGTCCATAGACCGCTCCGCTAGCGCCGGTGATGCCGAAGACGATCTGCTTGGGGGAGGCGGTGGGCATGTCTACTCTTCACGACGGCGACGGGGCGACCGGTCCGAGCATGACCAGACGGTGCTCGGCGCGCTCTCGCCAGATCGAATCGGAAAACTCACTTACCACGCGCTCGAGTGCCTGGCGGGCTTCTTCCGGCTGACCGAGGACGAAGTGGGTCTCGCCCAGCCGGTAGAGTCCTTCGGGAACCGCATCGCGAAATCCACGTGCGGTCTCTCCCCCGCGGGTGTACTTGCTGATGCACGCCTCCAGCGCCGCCAGTCGTGGTCGCGGGTCCGACAACGTCCTGGCAAGTTCCACCTCGATGTTGTCCGCCAACTGGCAGTTAGGGTAGCGCTCGCGCAACGCAGATAGGTTGTCTCGGTAGTGCGGGTCTCGCGGATCGAAGAGCATCCACCCCAAACGGGGAAACGCCTCCGGCTGCGCCGGACCGGTGATCGGTTCATCGCCGTACAGTGGATCCCGGTTGTTCTCCAGGAGACTGAGGAGCCGTCGTCCCTCAAACACGATCGCCTCGACCGGGACCTGCAATCCGCTCTCCGGTGGCGCGGTTTGCAGCAGGCCCCTGATCCCCGGCGTGGTTGGGTTTCGCGGAGTGGTCGTGGCGGATTCGCGATAGTCCTGCAACTCGCGCAGGAGAGCGATCGCTCCGTCGACGTTTCCGGATCGCGTCTCCAGGATCGACAGATGCAGCAATCCCATCGTGGCGAAGGGAGTCTCCGGAGCGTTGGCGATCAGCCGCTTCCACGTGGACCACGAAGCCACCGAAGGGAACGTGTTGTAGAACACCAGCCGCTTGCCGGACCGCAGACGGGCCAGATCCGTGCGCATATCCAGCGTCCGCCCCTTCAGGTATAGAACCGCGGGCGCATAGCGGCTGTGCGGGAAGTACTTGATGAACTCGTCGCAATCGCGGGCCGACTTCTCCCGATGACGGGCAAAGAGGTTCTGGCGATTCGGCGTAGCCTCCAGCTCGAACTGCCATCGAACGCTTTCGAGGCTGGCGACCTGATCGTAGGTTCGCTCCGGTTTGGTCGTCGAGTGGATCGTCTCGACCGCCCGGTCGAACGTTTCGGAAACGTCTTGATCCTGAAAGTGGGCGGACTGCGGTCCGTAACGGTGCATCAGCAGCCGGTAGTACAATTCGTCCCGCCCGACGTAGCTTTCGAAGAGCGCGATCGGCAGAGCGAACATCATGGCCAGGAGCGGGGCAATCGCTCCCGGCCGGTAGTTGACCGCACGGGCCAAGCTCAAGCCCAAACCCAGCAGGACGCACGACGCCAGCACCGCCAGAATCCACGGAGCCACCAGCGTAATCCGATGTCCGGGATTCGTGAGCACCGAGGCCGCCGGCGCCGATTGCAGCGACACGCTGATGATGTAGATGACCACCAGCACCAGCCCCAGCAAAGCCGACGCATAGCGGAAAGAGAAGCGAAACGGTCGCACCGAAGCCAGAATCGACGAGCCCAGCAGGGTCAGGGCCAACCACGGCATTAATGCAACAAACCCGACCACCGCCACGAACGGAAGGCAACACCAGAACCGGTACAGAATCGAGACCAGGATCGGGACCGACACTAGTGCCGAGAGCAGCATTCCGTGGATGATGATCTGGAGGGGAACGACCTCGAGGCTGATCGGGAACATCAGCAGGCGGGTCAGCGTGTCCCCCGATTGGCTCCCGGGCAGGCAGGTCTTCCACCAAGTCGCCCAGTATTCCTCCTGCCCCGGAGCCCAGTGCTGACCGGTTCGGAGCCAGTAGGCGAAGCAGCCCAGGCCTACAAACAGCAGCATGTTGATCCCGAGCAGTACGCCGGCCCGCACGCGGTACTTCGATCCCGAGCGCGACCATACGTCAGAGATGACCACCTGAGTGGTTTCTCCCGCCGGTTGGGCACGGGCATGGGGGGGGGCGGTCTGTCCGCGGACTTCCACCATCGAATGGGCTCAGCGCACTCCCACGTAGATCGATACGATACCCAGAGACATCGGTGTGGCGGTGACCTCACCAAAACCGGCGCGGATCAGCCGCGTTCGCATTTCCGATGTCCCGATGAAGGATACCACCGATCGGGGCAGATAGCGATACGCGCCCGTGCGGTCCCGGCTGACCAACGTCGCCGCCCAAGGCATGAATCGATTGGCGTAGAACTCGTAAAGGCGGCGGATGACGCGGTGTGTCGGGCGGGTGAATTCCAGGATCACGATGCGCCCTCCAGGTTGCAGCGCGCGGTGCATCTCGCCCAGGCCGACGTCCAGGTCCTGGAAATTACGCACGCCAAAGGCGCAGCTCGCGACGGTGAAGGTCTGGGATGCGACCGGGAGACGCAGGGCATCCGCCTCGACCCAGCGCGTTCGGTCGCTACCGTCGGCAGCTTCGCACAGCATCCCGTGGGCAAAATCGCACCCCACCAGAGTATGTGGTGGATTCGTCGATGCCGCGAATGCGCGGAGGAAATCACCCGTACCACAGGCGACGTCCAGCACGGCGTCATCCCGGCTGATCCGGGCGAGTTGCACCGCCCGCCGTCTCCACGCCGCGTCCCGTCCCGCGCTGAACAGGCGGTTCACCAGCCTGTAGCGCGGTGCGACCGCGTCGAACATGTGGCGGACCCGGGCAGCCTTGTCCCCCTGCTCGTGCGGTGACGCCAGGTGCTCGTCGTCCCAGTTCAGTTTGTCCGGTGAGCGCTCCATCAACCGCCCATTTCAGCAGATCGTCGGCAGTCCGCAAGGCCCGGCGAGCGGCTGGGGGCATCGCCCTGAAGGGGCGCACGGTTCTGGCCAGGGGAAAAGCGCAGCGGAACCCCTGGAAGCCGAACCACCCAACGCACCCGCCCCGGCAGGGGCGGAGGCGGGATCACCCCATCGGCGTGCGGCGCCATCCGCGACGGCCGACCGGGCTCAGGGGGCTTCCACGACCATATTGTGGATGCGGGATCCGTTGACTTCGCGCAGGCCTACGCGGATCTTCCGTCCGAGGAGGGCGGCGGCGTTGTCGAAGCGGTACTCTCGAGTGATCGTGGCTCCGGGTTCCAGCCCGATGATGGAGCGATACTGGCGGTCGTGTCCCGGGGCGGCTGCGTAAGCCCGGAAGCTCAGCACTTCCCCGGAACGATTGCGCACGCCATGGCGAACCAACAGGCGTCGGCCCTCGATCGCCGCATAACCCCACACGTCCACGCCGTCGATGTCCAGGCGGTAGCGCAGCGGAATACGCAGGTGCAGCTTCCGGGGGCTGGTCAGATGAACATCCGCCATGAGTACTTTGTCACCCGATGCCTCGTTGCTGCCGTAGCGAATGTGCACCGGTGCGTCCGACGTCCCGCCCAACGCAACGTTGAACTCCAGGTTGTGCGGCTTAATGTGCCAGGTCGGGGGTGCGTCCAGGCTTAGCTTGCCAATCAGGTTTCCCTTGCCCGGATTCACCAGGCGGATAGCGTGTCGATGCGCCGTCAGGGTGAAGGTCACCGAAGCGGGCAGCATTTGCAGATCACGCTGAAGATTCAGCACCCACGGTTCAATGCCGCCGATCAGCACGGGCGCCGGGGTCAGTTGCAGGTGATGCAGCCCTTCGTCCGTACGCTCCAATGCGGTTGACCGCCCCCACAAGTCCGTGACTTCGGTGGCGCCGCCCAGCTGCACGTCCCAGCCTCGACCCTCGGGGGGGGCGCGCCGGTCCCAGACCGCCAGCACCGCTTCGGGACCTCGGTTGAAGATGAGCGCTCGGATTCCCTCCGGGGTGGTCAGGGCGCCGGCGGGCCTCGCATCGCCCAGCAGGGCGACGATGGTGCGGCAGACGACATACTCCTCGATCGGCCCGACCGTGGGTCCGTCGGTTGTGGTCCGCCACCGCCATGGCTGAGGAACGAAGACGACATCCGCCCCCGCGTGCCGCGTCTCGATGATCTGCGCCGCCCACTTCGACAGACGCGGAATCCGGGCATGTGCTTGGGAAGGCAGTTCGAGATACGCCTCCAGCCGAGCAACCCCGAGTTGCTGAAACGGAACCAGATGCTCGCCAATCTGCTCCGGGTGAACTCCGCGGGGCATGGCCAGGCTCAATCGGTTGGCGACAAGCTCGCCGTCGGGTGCCTCTACATCGGCCGGGATCGGGGCGGTCAGATAGGGCGAGGTCATGAGCGTGAGCATTTCCCGACGCACCGCCCGCAGGGTTTCGGTCAGGCGCGGATGGGTGGCGGTTCTACGGTCTCCGTCTGCCCCGATCTGCCACGAAGAGAGCACGCTCGCATAAGGGGCGACGGTGGCCCCCAGAAACGGACGCCAGCTCTCCACCGGATCGTTGAGGATATCGATCAGGCTACGCTCCGCGACGTCGTCGGAATGAACTAACTCCGGCGGAAGCCCGCCGAGCACGCCGGTCACGTCCATTCTGCGGTGCAAGAGTCCGTTGAGCAGTCCGTCAAGTGCGACGGTGTCCTCGGAGAAACCCGGTTTCGACGCCGATCCGGTCCACAGTGGAACCTTGAATGCTCCGAGACCGGCTGCGGTGATCAGGTTGGCTTCTGCATCCGATCCGCCGCGGCGGGCACCCCCCAGAACCACGCCGAACGCCTGTACGGTCGGCGGCGGGTTGCCTGCCAATCGGCTTAGCACCGCAAACTCTATCCGGCGATCCACCAGAACATGGGCAGCGGAGGTAACCTTGAGTGTAGCTCGGTAGTGACCGGGGACGAGGTTCGGCAGATCCACCCGGTGGGCAGCCGCCAGTACGGGGACCTCCCGGCGGGCGACGATCACGCCGGTGGCGTCCAGTACGACCAGCTCTGCGCTCAGTCCGGCGCCATCGTGGTCCAGAACCGTCGTCTCCAGAGTTGCGGTTTGCGGCTGCACGAAGCAGTTGCCCGGGGTGGGGGCGGAGAGCATGACTCGGGGGAGGCGGTAGACCAGGATGTCGTCAAACCAGGCCCCGGCTTTGACGTCCGCGCGCTCGATGTGGTGCTCCGGTCGCGGGGTGGTGTCCCAGACCGAAGCTTGCTCCACCCACAGAGTGATACCCAAGGCGTCGGCTTCAAAAGACCCCGCGGGGACCAGCACCTCGACGCGGTGCCAGCCGTCTCCCGCCTCCGGACCGCCCACCAGTCGCGCCTGGCGCTGGGTCTCCGGAAGCGGATTGCCCTCATGGTTCAGGTAGTAGGCGGTGATGGTCGCACGGCTGGTCCGCAGGTTGTTCGGCCGAATCCACCCGGCGACGAGGTAATCGCTGTTGGGCCGGATCCGCGTCTCGATGCCGCGGTAGCGAAACGCTACGTTGCGACCGTTGCTGTCCAGGTAGAACGAGGGTGCTGTGGTCCGGCCGACCTCCTGATCGAACCGACCGCCGGCGTAGTGCGGGAATGACTCACCGGGGAACAACTCCCAGTACTTGGGAATCGAACCAAGATTGTCCGGCTCATCAAAGTCGAATAGCCGGACGATCCGCTGTGGCTCGCCGTCCTCCGGGGTGAGCTGAGCGGCGGCGGGGCCGGTTGCTCCGAGCAGCAGGGCTGCGAGGAGGGGGGCCGTCCGTCCGTACCACCGCGGGGCGCGCATCCCGCTCACGGGCTCAGTGGTCGAGCTTCTGCGCATATCCGGATTATCGGAGTCTTCGCCAAGCCGGATTAGATGCCGTCGGGATGCCCCCGATGCCGCCCAGGTACGGACCCAGAGGTTTTCGGACCAAGCCAACCCGTCTAAGATGGCAGGGTTATGACCACACTATTCGACAGCAGACGTTATCTCTCCAACTTCGATACCGGACGCACCGGGCACGTCTTCACCGATGTGCTGGTGATTGGGAGTGGCGCGGCAGGATCACGGGCGGCACTTGAAGCTGCTCGGACCGCCGACGTGATCCTGATCACCAAGCGTGAACCGGACGACGCCGCCACCAGCTGGGCCCAGGGCGGGATTGCCGCGGCGATGGGTGACGGCGACTCACCCGAGCAACACCGGGACGACACCATGGCGGTGGGGGGCGGGCTCAACGAATGGGATGTCGTTGAACTGACCGCCCGCTCAGGTCCGGCGGAGGTGGCGCAGCTTCTCGACTGGGGAGCGCAGTTCGACCAGGCCGGCGGCGGTTTGGCTCTGACCCGCGAGGGCGGACACCGCACCGACCGCGTGCTCCATGGGCACGGTGATTCTACCGGTCGGGCGCTGATTCAGGTGCTGCTCCAGCGCGTCAGCGCAGAGCCCCGCATTCGGGTTTTCACGCACTGCCACGTAATCGATCTGCTGACCGACGAGAGCGGGTGTGTGGGGGCGGTGACCTACCACAAGAAGTTTGGGCACCAGTTGGTCTGGGCGAGGAGCACCGTGCTCGCCGGGGGTGGTTGTGGACGCCTCTATCGGGAGACGACCAACCCCGAGGTCGCCACGGGAGATTCCGTGGCTATGGCCTACCGCGCCGGGGTGACTCTGCGCGACATGGAGATGATCCAGTTCCACCCCACCGCGCTCTACATCGCCGGGTCCAGCCGCGCCCTGATCTCCGAAGCCGTTCGCGGAGAGGGAGCCCACCTGGTGGACCGCGAGGGCCGGCGCTTCATGCCGGACTACCACCCCGACGCGGAACTGGCTCCGCGCGATGTGGTCAGCCGCGCCATCGTTACCACCCTCACCACCACTCTGGTGACCGGGGTGTATCTTGACGTACGGCACATCCCCAAGGAGAAGTTTGCCCAGCGCTTCCCCTACATTACGAACTGTTGTGCGGAGTTTGGCATCGACGTGGGCAGCGATCTGATTCCGGTCCGCCCCGCTGCCCACTACATGATCGGGGGGATTCGAACGGACCTGGACGCCCGCACCTCCCTGGCCCGCCTGTACGCCTGCGGCGAATGCGCCAGCACCGGCCTCCACGGCGCCAACCGCCTGGGCAGCAACTCCTTGATCGAGGCCCTCGTGTTCGGGCAACTCGCCGGGGCCAACGCCGCCCGGGAAGCCTCAACCCAGCACGCTCCGCCTCGCCCAGCGGACCTGGGCAACACCACGCCGCCCTCACCGAAGACGCCGCTGGATCTGGCGGACATCGCCCAGAGTCTGCGGAGTCTGATGTGGCGCAATGTGGGAATCGAACGCCATGGAGACCGTCTGCAGGAGACCCTCGAGATCATCGAGTTCTGGGGGCGGTTCGTGCTCGACAAGGTGTTCAATACCCCGGACGGCTGGGAAATGCAGAACATGCTGACTGTGGGGCGGATCGTCGCCGCCAGCGCCGGGCGCCGCGCCGAGTCCTGCGGAGCGCACTATCGGTTGGATCAGCCTCCGGGCCCGGAACGCCCGGCACCATATCACCTCGATGTCTGCCTCTCGGACTCCGGTATGATCCTGAAACCGGAAACCGTAGGTGCCCATCCGGACGCCAAGCCCGAGGGAGCGAGCTGAACCGAACGCCGGCTGGGACCTGCGCCGGTAATGCAGAGAAGCCAAGTCCAGGATGAATATGATTAAGGAGCCGCGGACTTCAGTCCGCGCGGCCACTCGAACACGGTAAACTCCCCGAACCGGAATCGGGCCGGGTGGCCCATCTCGTTGATTCGCCTCCAGGCGAATCTCGAGGTGGGGGACAGACTGGCCACGAAGAAGCTCAAAAGGCGCAAGCTTTGTGCCTCTTGCGCTTCTTGGCGGCCTCTGGAAGAAAGAGACGTCGGGGCAACGGGTGACCTATCTGGTTGATCCAATCGGCCTGCTGACGGATTTCCAGGCAGGCAACGCCCGCTTCAACATTCACACTTGTCAATGTTTCGACATTTCGACGTTTCCCCCGTCTTCTCTGCGAACTCTGCGTCTCTGCGTTCCACCTGGTGCGACACGCACTCTGAGCTTACCGATTAGAGTCCGCATCGAACTGATGGCGCCGCGGATACACACCGATCAACGCGGATCGGAGGATACCCCTATCCGCGTTCATCCGCGCTAATCCGCGGCTGGTCCTTCCCATTGCGCCCGACGGCCACTTTGTCCACTGACAGCCCGGTCAGAATGTCCGACCCGCCGGATGAATCAGGACGTCCCCGAATCCTTAACTAAAGCAAGAACAGAGGGTTACGAGAACTCAGATTGCTGGCACGAGGTTTGCGTAGTGAAGGTCCGTACGAGGCCCCGGAAGAAGCCGGGCCAACACCAAACGAAAAGGAGATGATCCCATGATGCTTTTCC
>JAAEQG010001356.1 GCA_024231775.1 bacterium | reverse complement strand
CTCCGAAACTCGCGCATTATACCGGTGTTTGGCGACTGAGTCTCGGCCGCGATATCGAAGTTCTTCAGAACGGCTCGATCGCCGATGGCGACATCGAATTGGCGTTGTCCCGGCTGCTTGCCCTCGGGTTCGGAGAAGTGAAGCCGGACAGTGAAGGACCGCTCCTTTGCCGTGTCGGTTTTGTCTTTCGGTTTCCCCGATACACGCACGCGGATCGAACGGAGGCCCTGGACACCCGACGCCTCCACCCATTTGAGATTGCCTCGCTGCAGCCGCAGCGAATGACGTCGGAACCACGACGGAGTTTCCGGTGTCAGCGCGATATCCAGTTCGGGAGAGGTTCCGCCGACAGGGGGGTACTCCAGCCAGAGTGTTCCGTTGTCGGCCTTGCGGTCCCCCGGCGCGCCGAAGTTGATCCCGACCCTCTGGAGCGGCGCGTCACTGGCGGCGATGTCGCTGAACGTCCAGACCTCCACGTCCGGCATGTGAATCATCGCCAGCGAGGTCTGGTTCTGGTAGCTGCATGTGCAGGACCGGGTGTAGTCGGGGGCGTTGAGTACGCCGT
>JAAEQG010001355.1 GCA_024231775.1 bacterium | reverse complement strand
GCTGGACAGAAGCGATGCAAACAACTCGGAGAACATGGTAGATCCTCTCAGAAGGTGAAACGGCAACAGAACAGGAGTATCCACAACTCGGGCCAGGACACCCACGCCGGCATCCACCCCATCGGTCACGCGCAGATGATACGGTGAGGCGAGGTGTCTGGGAAGGGGCCAGCCAGGTCAACGCAGGAAAGACGGCTTACCGTAGGGCGTCCCCCCCAGCCCGGAGGAGCTTGGAGAATCGGCGAGAATCCCACCGGAAGCGTCAATTCAGGTACCCCAGCGAGCGTAGGCGCTCTTCTTCCTCCGGGGTGAGGACGGCCTGGGCGGGCGCCCCGGCGCGGGCGGCGATCGTCTGCATCTCTGCCCGCCACGCCTGGAGACGCTCGAGCAGGGCTGCGGTGAGGTCTTCCGCCCCTTCGCGGATGGGGTGCAGCTCCTTCGGGTCTACGATGATGTCGTAAAGCTCGGTTTCGTCAGCCTGCTCCTTCCACACCAACTTGTGGCGGCCCTCTCGAATGGCAAACCAGTCTTCCGATTCGGTCCACTTCTCGCCGGTGCTTTTCCGCCGCATGTACCAGCGGAACGCGAGTTCGAAGAAGGTGGGCTCCTCCGCCAGGCGCGGATCGTCCAGGAGCGATCGACCGTGGTACTCCTCTGGAATCCGGGCGCGTCCCAAATCCAGTACGGTGGGGAAGAGGTCCACGGCGTGAACCACGCGGCGGTCGCGGCGTCCCTCGGTCTGTTTGGGGTACTTGATAATCAGGGGGACGTGGAGTGACTCGACGTACAGGTCGTACTTGTGCCCCAGGAAGCCATGCTCGAAGAACTGCTCTCCGTGGTCCGCGGTCAGGATGATGACGGTGTTCTCCCAGAGTCCCAGCGCCCGCAGGCGCTCGAATAATCGCTCCAGGTAGGCATCGGTGCAGCGGATCTCACCATCGTACTGGGCTTTGAGGTACTCGAGCTGAGCCGGCTTGATCTGCTTACCCAGCTTGTAGTAGGTCTGAAAGTGCGGATCCTTAACCGGAACCGCTCCGTCGGGTACGAACATGGTGTCATACGGCGGCGGGGGGATGAACTGGAAGTGCGGGTCCCAGTAGTACAGAAACAGGAAGAAGGGATCTCCCTCGCGGCGCTCGTGGTCGAGGAACTGATTGACCCGGGCTTCCATTCGCGGGTTGGTCACGTCGTGGCTGGCGTCGAGCTTTCCGGTGGTCACCGAGGTCTGGTCGTAGGTCTCGAACCCCTGGGCGAGTCCGTGCTTGCGCTTGAGGTAAGGCCCGCTGACAATGGCGGTGGTCTGGTAGCCGTAGTCGGCGAGAACCTCGGCCATGGTGCGGTGGGAGTCCTTCAGGCGGTCCTTCGGGCGCACGACGTTGTGGGCTGACGGGTAGAGCCCGGAGAAGATCGTGGCGTGGGAGGTGAGCGTCCAACTGGTTACGGCGGAGGAGTCTTCGTAGAGCGTGGCTTCAGCGGCCAGGGCGTCGATCGCCGGGGTGGTGTCCCGCGGGCAACCGTAGCAGCCCACATGATCGGTGCGCAGGGACTCGAAGGTAATCAGCACGATATTGGGCCGCTTGAACTCGGTTGCGGTCTCCTGCTTCGCGCTCTCCTTCTTGGCACAGCCGCCGGACAGCAGGCCCGCCGCCAGCAACAGTACCACGGCGGCGACTCCGGTCTGCACACGCCCTGCCGCACGGCGCCGCAAGGGCAAGTAGGACAGGACTCCGCAGGTCAGCCCGACTCCGCGGGCGAACGCACGCACAAAGCTCAGCGGCGCAAAGCACAGACCGCGGGCGTATCCCAACCTGCGGGCGATTCGGCTGGTCACTGGAAGCTGCGCCGCCGCCAGCAGAACGGTTACGACCAATACCAGGGGCCACACCGGGGCGAAGGGCATCGCCAGAAGAGACCCCAGCAGACCCATCGCCAGCAGCGGCTGAGCGTTGTCGATCACGCTGCTATACGAGTCTCCCGACGCCGGCGAGGGATGGCGCAGGTGAAGCCAGAAACGCCAGTAGCCCTGCTGGGCCTGGGT
>JAAEQG010001354.1 GCA_024231775.1 bacterium | reverse complement strand
GGTTCTGGTTGATGGGCAAGATCTGCCCGTCGCAGAAGGCCCAGCCCCGGGGTGCGAAATTGAAGCCGACGATCCTGATCTCGGCCAGGAAGGGCTCGGACATGAGGGATCTCCTTTCTCCGTGAAGGTCGGTTCGGGCGTAAGCGAAAAGGCGTAAGAGCAAAAAGAGTGTAGCACTGCGTCAGCTCCCAGCCAAACCTTATACTCCGCATGGATGCGTACCGGATTTGCGGGGGGCGCCCCCCCTAAAAAAAATCCGTCACGCACCCCCAGGTCGGAGTCTCTTGACCGGGTTGTCTCGCGGTGCTAGAGTCCGTCTCCTCAAATCAGGGGACGGACCCGCAAAACGACAGGAGGTACGAAATGGAGGTTCGCCAATCCCGATCCTGGCTCGTCGTGGCCTTGATTCTGGTCGCTCTGGTCGTCGGACCCGTCGCGGTGCAGGCTCAGTGCGCGGTGGCGTCGACGAACCAGACGAGCTTCCCTGGGACGATTGTGGTCACCAAGACCTTGACCACGTCCGGTACCTGCCACACCGTGGCGAACAACAACGTGTTGGCTTGCGCCCCGGGGGCCGCGTCCGTGACCACGAAGTATCTCGTCGCCTCCGCCAGCACGGCGGCGACCAATCCGCTCTGCTCCTGGCAGTGTACCTGCGATGGGTCGGGCAACATCCGCATCGACAAAACCGACGGGCTGCCGGTGGAGCTGATGGACTTCGAGGTCGTCGACGGCGACGAGGGGGACGTCCCCAGGGCCGCCGCGGATTCCTCCGCCGAGACCAGCAACGCTGATTCGGAT
>JAAEQG010001353.1 GCA_024231775.1 bacterium | reverse complement strand
GGACAGCCATTGCCGAGTCATGGCACGACGGACGGCGGTTATTGACACCAGCTCGGTGTCAACCTATACCAGGACAAGACCGCTAACAGCTCCCGGCGGAGCCGGGTTAGCGCTCACCAGCTGTAGATCAGCGAGAGTGAAGCGGCGTCGACGCGCTCTGATAAGTCTACGGCGAGATCTAACTGGAAATTGGCAAAGGCCACTCCGAGGCCGGTGGCGTAGTGGATCTGCGAATTACTGGGCGGGAGGATCGCCCGCAGGTAGGGAACGGATCCCTCGTAGGTGGTGCGATGAGCAGGCTCCAGCCACATCCCGAACCGGAGCGCAATCGCTGGTCTGGTGGAGATGAACACGTACTCCGCGCCGAGATGGAGTTCGTCGGCGTCGTCGAGCCGGAGATCACTGGCGTAGGGGGACTCGGGATCGCTGGCGATCATGCCCGAAATCATGCCCGAAATCATGGCCGAGTATTCCACGTGATCCCACTCGAAGGCCACCGTGAGCCCACCATTTGCTGAACGGAAAGCCAGCCCCAGGCCGTAAGCATCGGGCAATGCGAACGGGAACAGCTGGTTCGGCGGAACTTCTGCCCCTTGGAAAAAAGCCTCGCCGGTCACAACCTTGCGCTTGATCTCAAACTCCGGTCGCTGGCGGAAAAAGCCGCCTACCCGCCAACGCTCGTCCGGGCTCCACAGGAAGCCAGCGTTGAAGCCCCAACCGCTGTCGT
>JAAEQG010001352.1 GCA_024231775.1 bacterium | reverse complement strand
CACGCATCGAACGAAGCACGAACCACCTCTAAGTATAGCAACTTTTCTTCGGCTCCCGATATCCCACAAACGCACGGTTCTGTCTTCGGATCCCGAAGCGAGGGTGCGGCCATCCGGGCTCCACGCCACGGTTCGGACCCAGTCGGAATGACCTTTGAGCTGGGCGACTTGCTGTTTGCTTTCGATGTCCCTGAGTCGCACGGTCTTGTCTTCGGATCCCGAAGCGAGGGTGCGGCCATCCGGGCTCCACACCACGGATCGGACCCGGTGGGAATGACCTCTGAGCTGGGCGACTTGTTGTTGGCTTCCAATGTCCCAAAGGCGCACGGTCTGGTCGTCGGAGCCCGAAGCGAGGGTGTGGCCGTCGGGGCTCCACGCCACGGATCGGACTGAGCCGGAGTGACCTTTGAGTTGCGCGATCTCCTCGAACTTCGCGATTTCCACCAGCTGTGCAGCCTCGGGGCTCGGGACAAGGGGGGACGGAGGTAGGGGATCGAGAGGGGGAGGGTCGGGAGGGTCACCGGCGGACGCCTTCCGCCAGTGGGAAAAACGGGCCGCAGCCTTTTCGCGCAGCGTTTCGTCTGAAGCGGAGTGGGGATTGTCGTCGGGGTAAACGTCAAGGAAACGCTGCCAGTACTCTGCCTTCAGCGCCGGCGGCACCTCCGTTGCTTCGTAAGCCTCCGCCTCGCGGAAGCTCGTCTGCATCGCCTCCAGCCTTTTCGACCACGCCGCCTTGGCGGCTTCGATCTCATCGGCCCGGTCCCAGAGATCGTCCGCCGGCAGGGTGGTCCCCGGCGGCAACGGGGGCGGCGGACGGAAATAGAACCTCCCGAGGACGTTGTTCGAGATCCACGGCCACTGCATGCCGTCCGATTCCTCGTAGACGTCCGCCCGCACCCTCTTGAAGAGCTCGTCGAGCTCGTGATCGGGCGACGTCAGCACCGTCACGAGGTGCTTGGTGAAGAGTCCATAGGGGCCGGCAATGTTGTCGCTCGCCGTCTTCCCCGGGCTGGTCGCGAACGCCACGTACGTCCCCACCGCTCCCGGCATCTTCGCCAGGCCCTTGCCCACCCCGGAGCGTTGCCCGGTGAAGGGATTGTCGCGGCAGGCGTCGAGGATCATGAGCCGCAGACGCGCTCCCGAGCCCTCCATCCGCTCCAGGAGGCGGCTGGCGTTGTAGGCGCTGTACTTCACGTCGGCGAGATCGCGCAACACGAAGTCGACGGGAAGGAGGTAGTTGACTCCCCCGATCTCCATCCCGTGACCGGAGTAGAACACAAGCGAGACATCGGCGTCGCGCTGGCGGATGATGAAACGGTCGATCGCCTGCTCGAGCTCACGCAGCGTCGTGTCGTAGGCGACCGAGACCTCGAAGCCGAGCGCCTCCAGACGCTGGCGGATGGCTGCGCCGTCGGCGAGGGCATTGCGCAGCGGGCGCTCGGCGTAAGCGTTGTTGCCCACCACCAGGGCCAGCCGGCGCGGACCCATCACCCGGCGGATCGCCCGTTCGTCCTGCCCGAGGATACCAGGCCCGGTGGGCAGGGCCAGCCACGCTGCGGTG
>JAAEQG010001351.1 GCA_024231775.1 bacterium | reverse complement strand
GTTCCGCATGCCGGCTGGGCGTACAGCGGGAGGGTCGCGGGACGCGTGTTCGCTACGATTGCCGCTGCGGCGAATCCGGTCGTCGTGGTGCTGTTCGGCGCCATGCACCGCCGTGGCGGAAGCCAGGCGGCGCTATTCCCCTCCGGTCGATGGCAGATTCCCGGTGGAGCGGTGGAGGTGGACGAGCGCCTGGCTGAGCGGGTGCTGGGACACACCAACCTGATCGTGGAAGATCCCTATGCGCACGAGACGGAGCATTCAATCGAGGTGCAGCTTCCGCTCGTTCGTCAACTGATGCCGGAGGCGAGGATCCTCCCGATTATGGTTCCACCGATTTCGGACGCGGTACATGTCGGTGAGGCGGTGGCCCGTACGTTGGAGGCCTACGGGACCGAAGCGAGCGTAGTCGGATCGACCGATCTGACGCACTATGGGCCGGCCTACTGTTTCGTACCGCACGGTGAGGGAGACGGCGGGTCGCGTTGGGCCAAGGAGGTCAACGATCGGCGGATGATCGACTGTATGTTGGCGCTTGATCCGGAGCGGGTCGTTCCGGAGGCGGATGAACACCGCAACGCCTGCGGCGCTGGGGCCATCGCCGCTACCGTATCCGCGGTGCGGTCGCTGGGCGCCAATCGCGCGGTCTTGCTGGAACACACCACCAGCTTCGAGGTCTCGGGACGGAGGGGCGGGGCGGATTCGGTGGGGTACGCGGGTGTTGTGTTTGCTGAAGTGTGAGGGGGACGGGCGAACTCTGAGATTGTGAGGGTTCTGTGGGACAGAAACTTGCGGTTGGGATCGATCTGGGCGGAACGAACCTGGAGTGCGGCATGGTCACTTCGGAGGGGGCGGTGCTGCACCGCGCTACCCGACCGGCGTGCGCGGATCGCGGACCAGGTTCGGTGCTCGATGACATGGCGACTCTGGTGGAGATGGTGATTCGCGAAGTCGGGGCTTCGCCCGACGACGTGGTGGGTGTGGGGATCGGCGCCCCCGGTCCGCTGAGTCATCGCGACGGCGTCATCTACAAAGCCGCCAACCTGCCCGGCTGGGTGAATGTCCGCGTGCCGCGCGGGATCATTCGACGTGTCGGGCTTCCTGCCACGCTGGAGAACGATGCCAACGCAGCGGCGTATGGTGAGTTCTGGGCCGGGGCTGGCAGAGACGTCAAAAGCCTCGTCGCCTTTACCCTCGGGACGGGGGTGGGAGCGGGGGCCATCATCGAGGGAGAACTCCTCCACGGGCACTTCGAGAACGCCCTGGAGCTTGGCCACACGATCGTGGATCCCGGGGGGCGCCCGTGCTCGTGCGGGCAGCGAGGATGTCTGGAGCAGTACTGCTCAGCCGCCTGCCTCGGACGCCAAGCCGAGCAGGCGATCGTGGATGGGGCGGAGAGCGTGCTCCGCGATCAGATCAAACCCGGCGAGAGTCTGGGCAGCCGACCGGTGATGGAAGCGGCGCAGGCCGGTGACCCCCTGGCGGTGAGGATCTGGGAAGACGCCTGCCGGTTCCTGGCGGTCGGATGCATCAACGTGCAGCACACCTTCAACCCCGAGCGCATCGTACTCGGGGGGGGGATGAGCCGGGCAGGCGATTTCCTGCTCGAGAAGGTCCGCTACCACGTCGAGTCCCAGAAGTGGAATCTCCACAACGACGTGCCCGATGTGGTCATCGGTCAGTTGGATAACAACGCGGGAGTGATCGGCGCGGCCGGTTGTGCTCTGCGCTGCTATACCGAAGGCGCCTGGTAGAATGATGGACGGCGAAGATGTAGTAGTCGCTGCGCTCAGCGCGAGTTGGAGAATTCGTCCTGGCGAAACGTCTCCGCTCGCTCGATCAACTCGTCACGCCCGGGCAGGTCTTCAGGTTCCAGTTCAAAGCTGAGAAAACGCTCGTCGTGGATTCTCCCCGGATACAGAGCTTCCGCGAAGAAGTCCAGCGGGGGGACCTGATACCACGGAGCTCGGATGACCGCGTGGGTCTTCAGGGTCTGGTGGCCCTCCTTCCGCAGGATCACATCGTAGTCGCCATACCAGAGGAAGTCCGTGGTCACCGGGGATCGTCCGACCTCTTCGTCATTCAGATATACCAGTGCCCCGGAGGGTGCGGTCCGAACCGTCAGGGAGCGACGCACGCAGCCGGTGAGCAGGCCCATCAGTACCAGGAGCAGCCCCGCGCAAACGGCGCCGCGAGCGTACTGTCTGGCAAGACTCCGCGCGAATGTCCATGTTACTTTCATGACGACTCCAGTTGTCGTGTCTCGGGGCAGGGTTCAACCGTGTCTGAGACGGATACTGTACCCGTGCCCGTGACCCACCCGCAACCCGCGCCGGGGTCGAGATAGAGCTTACCAGCGTGGGCTTCGTTGACCACCGAATGTGCGTGCCCCGCAATCACTACCTCAACCGCTACTAGGTCCGTGGGTCGGCGTTCTTTGAGAACATGATGCGCCAGAATGGTGCAATCGTCGAGGGCCCCCTCCGTGAGGGGCCTCCGTGAGGGGACTCCTGGATCCGCGACGGCACGCCGCTAACCGCGGTTCGCTCGCCGTCCCTGCTGCCCTGGATGACGTTTCCAGAGCAGCTCCAGTCCAAACGTAGCGTCCGGCGTCTCGCCGGACGTCCTCCAATCACGGCCTGCGGGGACGCAGGCCGCTACGTTCGGATTGAGAATGGGTTAGAAAACCAGCTTGAGCGTTCGGCTGAACTGAGCGGTGACGCGGTAGCGCGACGTGGAGGCAGCATCCTCCAACTGGCCCACGCGGACAACCGTACCCGTGCCGCGCACGCGGCCCGGATAGGGGGAGTGGCCATCGCCGGGCGGGACCCCAAACTCCATCTCCAAAGAAGTGCCGACGGGATACTCCTCGCTGTCGACCTCGAAGCAGACTCCTCCGGAGCTGATATCACAGGTAACCGTACGAACCGTCGTTCGCCGGTCACCCAGCGACGCGACGCACTCGATGGGCAGGCGTATACTCAGACGTCTGTGCTTCCTACGCTCTGGTTGGCCGGCCATGGCTGGATCCTCCGCACGCCCTTCTACGATCAACTCCGCAGCAAGCTTGGTGCCAAGGTTCCCGCCAGCCGGACGGCCGGTAGGGGATTGCCAGTAACGTACGCTCGGAAAGGAACTTACCTTCGCGAATGTGGAGGAGTGCCTCGAGCGGTGGCAGCCATCCAGTCTTGTCCGCGTTGTTTTTCGGCAACGGTCATGGCTGACAGGGGCGGACCCCGGAATGGATCGGGGGCTGATGCTATCGGACTGTGCAGGGGTCTTTGGCGCATGGCAGCAGGGGAGGTGTCTGGTGCCGTTGTGCCGCCTGAGTCATCTGTGTGGCCGGACATTGGCGGGAAGGACCGCCACGGCGAGCATGCCGCCGGTCCCCCGAAACTGTCGCCGGAAAGGATCGGCAGCCGATTGACAGGTCATCTCCAGGGGGTACGATGCTCTGTTCTACACGGCGGTGGCAGGTGAATCCTGCCGCCCCCATGACGGGGCGTAGCTCAGCCTGGCTAGAGTGCTGCGTTCGGGACGCAGAGGTCGCTGGTTCGAATCCAGTCGCCCCGATCAACCCTAAAAGGCGAGTTTCAGGGGGGAGGTACAGCTATTTCCTCCAGGCGGTACCAGTACGCCTTGCCTCGTCGTGGGATCAAGTTCCACCCGATTCAACATCTGTCGCACAAACAGCCGCTGCTCCTCGATTGTCCCCTGCTCGAACAGCGTCCCAAAGCAGCTCAGCCGCTTGGCCAACGTGCTGATGAGCTCCTCGGCTGAGCAGGCCATGCCTTGACGCTTGGCCAGCTCCTGCTCCAAGGTCCTGGCTTCAGGCTGAAGCTGCTCGGTCTCAAGGCGAATCTCGGTCAACGCCACCGAATCACCGCTGCATGGATTCACCGCGCCGTATACACAAATCCAGTCGTACTCGGTTTGCTTGACCGCTTTCGGCCGGGAACCGCGCGGCGCCCATACGTACGTCGGCGTTCCTTGTTGTCCGAACCGTGCTTCGTCCTGGAACCAGACTTGGACTTCCTGATTGACGTGCGTCCCGCTGCTTCGCCACGCGTTCCTGTAGCCGTTCGAGATCCTTCTTCTGTCGCGGTTGCACTTCCATGTTTGGCCTCCTGTATGGACAGCCAAGCATGACACACTCTCTCCCATCGCGCAACCCTAACCGACACATAACAGCGCGCAGCTTCTACTCGTAATGCGTATCATGCGCATGATGCGCGCGAAAACACCCACAGTTTCACTGCAGTCCTGTGGGCATGCTAGCATCCAACCGCCCCGCCCGCAAAGCCGGTGGGCAGGCGAATGCGCGAGGGCAAAGGAGTGTTTGCTGGGGACAAGAGGAACGGGGTTGACGGCCTCGCAGGTTCCGTCTATCGTGCAATTGGTTTGCACATTGGACGATCGTCATGTTTTATGCACGCGAAATGAGCGACTGCTGCAAGGCGGCATCGAGACAGTTCCCGGTGATCCTGGTCATGGGGCCTCGGCAGGTTGGCAAGACCGCCCTTCTGCAGCAATTGGCGGGCAAGGAGCGGCGCTACGTTACGCTCGACGATCCCGCCGTTCGAGCGCTGGCCCAGACGGACCCAGCTTTGTTCCTGGAGCGATACGAGCCGCCGGTGTTGATCGACGAGATCCAGTACGCGCCACAACTCCTGCCGCTGATCAAGATGGCCGTCGACGAGCAGGGACGGCGTGGTTTGTTCTGGTTGACCGGATCGCAGCAATTCCCCCTGATGAAGGGTGATTCCGAGACGCTGGCCGGCCGCGTGGCGGTATTGTCGTTGCTTGGCCTCTCGAACCGTGAGCGGCAACGGCGTGAGTTCGGCCGCGCTCCCTTCCTGCCTACGCAACGCCTGCTGAAGCAGAGGGAGGCCTCGGCGCCCACGCTGACGCTCAAACGGCTCTACAGGGATATCTGGTCCGGGTCGTTTCCGGCGCTCGTCACGAAACAAGTTCGCGATCGCGACCTCTTCTACAGCTCGTACTTGCAGACATATCTCCAGCGTGACGTGAAGGATCTGACGCAGGTTGGCAACGAGGCGAGTTTCATCCGCTTCCTGAAGGCCTGTGCGGCGCGCACGGGGCAGATGTTGAACCTGACCGACCTCGCCCGCGACGCGGATGTGGCGGTGAATACGGCCAAGAATTGGCTCTCGATCCTTCTGGCCAGTTTCCAGGTGCTGCTGTTGCAGCCGTATCACACGAATGTCACCAAGCGTCTGGTCAAGAGACCGAAGTTGTACTTCCTCGACACGGGACTCTGCGCCTATCTTACCGAGTGGTCATCGCCGGAGACGCTCGAAGCAGGGGCGATGAGCGGCGCGATCCTGGAGACGTACGTTGTTGCCGAGGTACTGAAGAGCTGGTGGAACCGGGGAAAGCAGCCGCCAATCTGCTACTACCGCGACAAGGACGGCAAGGAGATCGACCTGCTGCTGGTTCAGGACCAGGCCATCTATCCCGTGGAGATCAAGAAATCCACGAGTCCCCGGCGGGAGTGGATCCAGCCGTTTTCGATGCTGGATCGGCTCAAGCCGGGCCGAGCCGAGGGTGGCGTCGTATGCCTTTGTCGCGAACGACTACCGCTTGCGGACAGGGTCACAGCGATCCCCGTCGGCTTGTTGTGAGTCGCGGTGGCGCAAACCGCCCGTTGGTGTGCATCGTCAATGCGGCCTGAGTTCCGGGAGAGCGTGCTGATTACCGCCGGACGGACAACAAGAACAGGAGCCGTGTCAGAGATTCGACTCACACCAACAGGGCATCTGTGTTGGGAAGCTCCCGAGGGCCAGGCTGAGCCCGCGCCACTGACGGCGTTGCGGAAGGTCTTCTCTGTTGACTGGCGGGAGGGGCTCTTCACGCTGGCGGCCGAGAAGACTGACATGGCCAGCTTGCTGGTCGGCGCGGGCGATCCAGCAAGCTGGCCTCGCCAGTCGCTGACGCTGCGCTACTGGCAGGGCGTGGCGGATCGGTATCTCACCGCCTTGTGTCACATTCCGGGATCAGCGGAGACGATCGAGGTTGAGCCACCAACGCCGGCGGAGTGTACGACGTTGGTGCTCACGGCGCCGCCCATGCGGGGCGGGGAGTATCTGACCACGCAGGTTCTGCTCAACGTCTGGCTGGCGTTGGACGAGTGGGCCACAGAGGCGATCACCTCGACCGGCGGGCTGGAAGCGTTCCTGCAAGCACGTGCGCCGAAGTGGCATCAGGTAGGTCGCGTTTGCTTTCATCTCGCTGAGAACAAGAACGATAAGGCCCGTCCATTCGCATTCCTCGCTACTTACGCAACCGGCTTCGGCGCCGGCGGGCGGCTCAAGCACGTGCCGCTACGCAAGGCGTTGGAACAATACGCTGGCGCAAAGAACCGATCCGCACTGATCAAGCTTCTCGCGCCGGTCCAGCAGGCCGCCGAACGGTGCGAATGGGTGGCAAAGCTGGTGGATTCGGGCGAAGTGTATCAGCCGATGGCGTGGACGGCCGGTCGGGCATACACGCTTCTGCGAACCGTGCCGGAACTGGAGGACAGTGGTCTGTCGGTCCGGCTACCGGACTGGTGGAGGAAACGCGCCCGGCCACAGGTATCGGTGACGATCGGTCAGAGGAAGCAATCCGCGCTCGGCGCCAAGGCGGTGCTGGATTTCGACATGAAGCTGGCACTGGGGGATGAGACCCTCTCGCCGGAGGAGTTGGCCGAGCTGCTGGCCGGCGAAGACGGACTGGTGCTGCTCAAGGGCCAATGGGTCGAGGTGGATCGGGAGAAGCTACGCGAGGCACTCGATCACTGGCGAGCCCTGAAGCGGCGGGCGGCCGACGGAGAGATTTCCTTCATCGAGGGAATGCGTCTGTTGGCCGGCGCATCTGCCGACCTGAAGCATGAGAACCTGACAGAAGAAGAACGCCCGTGGGTACACGTGTCCGCCGGTGACGGGATGCGGGAAATCCTCGAAGGCCTGCGCGAGCCGGGGCAACTGGACGCGGTCGAGCCTGTTGAGGGGCTGCAGGGGACACTTCGACCATATCAGCACGTTGGCCTGGCGTGGCTGCGGTTTCTGACGACGCTGGGATTGGGAGCGTGCCTGGCGGACGACATGGGGCTGGGCAAGACGATTCAAGTGTTGGCGCTTATGCTGTGTGACCGGGACGGGGAATCCACGAAGCGGCGGAAACCGTCTCTTCTGGTCGTGCCCGCCTCACTCTTGGGCAACTGGCGCGCCGAGGCGAAGTGTTTCGCACCGTCGCTGAAGCTCACGTTTCTGCATCCGGCCGAGACAGACCGTCAGACGCTCGAGCGAATCGCCAAGTCTCCCGGCCGGCGCCTTCGAGAGACCGATCTGGCTGTCACGACGTATTCAATGCTGACCCGCCAGGAGTGGTTGACGGGCCTGGATTGGCAGCTGGTGATTCTCGACGAGGCCCAGGCGATCAAGAACCCGTCGACGCGCCAGAGTAAAGCGGCGAAGAAGCTCCCCGCCCAAGCGCGGATTGTCTTGACCGGCACGCCGGTGGAAAACCGCCTCGGTGATCTGTGGTCGCTGTTCGACTTTCTCAACCCCGGCCTGTTGGGTTCGGCCGGCGTGTTCAAGTCGTTCATCAAGAATCTGCAGACGCGGGAGCAGGATCAGTTCGCACCGTTGCGACGGCTGGTCGGCCCCTACATTCTGCGCCGGCTGAAGACGGACCGTTCGATCATCGCCGACCTGCCGGAGAAGACCGAGACAACACGGTATTGCAGTATGACGAAGAAGCAGATCGCACTGTACGAACAGACCGTCCGGCAAATGCGATCTGCTTTGGACAGTGCCGACGGCATGGCCCGGCGCGGGCTGGTGCTCCAAACGCTGATGCGACTGAAACAGATCTGCAACCATCCCAGCCAGCTTTCCGGCGACGGCGACTACAGCCCCTCCGACAGCGGCAAGTTCTTCCGCCTCGGCGAAATCTGTGAGGAACTGGCCCAGCGCCAGGAGAAGGTGTTGGTGTTTACGCAGTTCCGTGAGATCATTGACTCGCTGGCCGACTACTTGGCTACGGTCTTCGATCGCGCGGGACTGGTGTTGCATGGCGGAACGAGTGTCAAGAAGCGCAAGGGCGTGGTCGAGCAGTTTCAGGATGAGGATGGCCCGCCGTTCTTTATCCTGTCACTCAAGGCGGGCGGGACAGGCCTGAATCTGACTGCGGCGTCACACGTGATCCACTTCGACCGCTGGTGGAACCCGGCGGTGGAGAACCAAGCCACCGACCGTGCGTTCCGCATCGGCCAGAAACGCAACGTGTTGATGCACAAGTTCGTTACCAACGGGACGATTGAGGAACGGATTGACGAGATGATCGCCGAAAAGCGGCAGATGGCCGAGGAAGTCCTGGCTACCGACGGCGAGGTCAACCTGACGGAGTTGCCTGACGACGAGCTGATGCAACTCGTCCGCCTGGATGTAACCCGGGCTGAGATGTAAGGAGTGTGTGCAAGATGGTTTGGAGGCAGTGGGCTCCATATGTCTCCGTGGCTCAACGACGCGTCGACGCGCTGCGCGAGATGGGGAAGCTCCGCAAGAAGGGCAAGGACATTCAGCCGATCCAGATCGAAGGACGGACGATCGCACGGAGCTTCTGGGGCAAAGCGTGGTGCGATCATCTGGAGTCGTTCTCCGATTTCGAGAACCGTTTGCCGCGGGGGCGAACGTACGTTCGCAACGGCTCGGTCTGCCACCTGCATGTCCAGCCCGGACGGATCGAGGCCATCGTCAGCGGTTCCGAGCTGTACAACATCCGCATCCTCATCAAGAAGCTGAAACCGGTCATCTGGAAGTCCGTCAAGAAAAGGTGCTCCGGGCGGATCGGTTCCATGTTGGAGTTGCTCCAGGGCCGATTGTCAGACCAGGTCATGACCGTGGTGACCGATCGCAAGCAAGGTCTGTTCCCGCAACCGCGTGAGATTCAACTAAGTTGCGACTGTCCCGACTGGGCGGTGATGTGCAAGCACGTCGCCGCCGCGCTCTACGGTGTCGGCAGCCGGCTGGATGATCGGCCGGAACTGTTGTTCCTTCTTCGCGATGTCGATGCGCAGGAGTTGATCGCCGCCGAGTTGGCCGTTCCTTCCGCCG
>JAAEQG010001350.1 GCA_024231775.1 bacterium | reverse complement strand
TTACGGCACAGCCGCAGGTCGAGGATTCACCCCTGGCTAAGTGCCTTGGCCCCGTCGGGGCCGATTGGACATGCTGCCCGGGCCTCGACGACGTTTGATTAAGCCCACAGCGGTCGGGGAAGGTGGGACACTCGCCCAGCCCGTCGAGTCCCTCTTGCCCACAATCCGCTCTTCTTTGCCAACTTTTTGGGAGGAGAACCTCTCTTGTGGGACCGGCTTTCCAGCCGGTCTCCTGCGGCCCGTAGAAGATGGACGACAGGCCGCAAGACCTGTCCACAGGCTTCTACCACGGGCTGCTGGTTGCCGCAGGAGACGGGCGCGCTACAATCCCGCGATAGTCCGAGCGGGGTGAGCGTACGCTGGCAGGCAAGCGGCGGCTGACCCGCGCGGATGAGCTGAACGGAGCATCAGGTGAGCAGTTGGAGCGAGAGGTTCAAACCATCCGCCTCGCGCCGCACCCATCTGTTGCTGGCGTCATTCATGTGGACTGTGGTGGGCAGTCTGCTGTTCTACTTCGGCGCCCGCTGGGTGCTCCGTGCCGGAACGACCTATCCTCATCTTCAGATAGCTGCCGCTGCGGTTGTGGGAGTGCTCAAGGCTCGCTTGGTGTTGGATCGAACCGCTCGGCGGGTCGTCGAGCGGATCCGAGCACGCGGCGACGGACGCTGTTTGGGCGGGTTCGTGTCATTTAGGACCTGGGCGCTGATCCTCGGGATGGTCCTCCTAGGCCGCGTGCTCCGCGGCGGCATTCTGCCGGTACACGTCGTCGGTCTGCTCTATACCGCTATCGGAGTCGCCCTGCTGTACGGATCCCGCAACTACTGGCGGGCGTGGCACAGCGAACGCCTCACGAGCTGATTCCGAGGAAGCCGCGGTTCACTCACTTGACTGCGCAGTCCCGCCTCATCCGCGGGATCCGGCGTTCGGCGGGGCTTGGTGCCGTCTCAAAGAACGTACCGGCACTCTACCGAAACCGCCCCCAATTCGCGGATCCACGAACCGAGCCGCGACCGTAGGGGAGCGGACCTGACGAACCCGCAACCACCTTGCTGGAGACGGCGCTGGTGGGTCCATGACAGAATCGGCGGGCTGATGCGGGCCACCGCGCGTCCATGCTGCCAGCGTATCGAGAAGCCTCAACGGGGCGTCATGGATCAGCCCAGGGCAACCCCTGGGCTCTCGTGCCCCAAACAAACACCAGCCCTGGGCTGTCATGGTGCGCCCTTTCAGGGCGAAGAGGACCGTCCACGCGCGCAGACAATCGCTCGGCGACAGAACGCTCATGAGCCCGCGCAAACGGTCACGCACCCCGGACGGGGTAGTTGAGCTGCTTTCGCGTGACGAGGTCGTTTGGGGCGATACAATAGCGGGTCTATGAGCCAGACCGCTTTTGTACTCATTGCCGGCAGCAATCTCGATCAGGGCGATGCCCTGGCAGATCGGCTTAAGCGCGCCGGGCACGCCCCCCGCGTGGTCAGCTCCACGTCCGAAGCCGCCGAGAGCATCCGCCAACGTCCCCCCGACGTCCTGGTCGCCGAGTTCCCCGGTGGAAAGCGGTTGGACAGTCGCCGGCTGGTGGCTGAGGTCGGTCGGCGGTCCCCCGACGCCGGGATCGTGCTGCTCGTGTCTGCGGACATGGAGGAAACCGCTCGCGGTGCATTCGTTGACGACCCATCCGAGCACGCCCCCGAGATTCTCTGCCTTCCTACCGACGGTGATTCCGCAGTCGATGTCATCGAAGCCAAGATCGTCCAGGTGGCGGAGAAGGCCATCGCCGCGCGCGAGAGGCGGCTGCTCAAGGAGGGGAGCGGCGATGCGTACAACTTCGAGGGGCTTATCGGGCGCAGCCCTGCCCTGGCCAAGGAGATTCGCCGGGTCCGCAAGGTGGCTCGAAGCAAGAGCACGGTGCTGATCGTTGGCGAAACGGGCACCGGGAAGGAGTTGATCGCGACGGCGGTGCACAAGCTGTCGCCGCGGGCAGCCAAGCCCTTTCAGGTGATCAACTGCGCCGCCCTGAGTGAGACTCTGCTGGAGAGCGAGCTGTTCGGCCATGTCAAAGGCGCGTTCACCGGGGCCATCGCCGACAAGAAGGGCATCCTCGAAGCGGCGGACGGGGGCACGCTGTTCCTGGACGAAATCGGGGACATGCCCATGGCCATGCAGGCCAAGCTGCTGCGTACGCTGGAATCGGGCGAGGTGCAGCGCGTAGGCACTCATCAGACCCGCCGGGTGGATGTCCGCTTCGTGGCAGCCACCCACCGCAACCTGGCTGAGGCGGTGGAGCAGGGGCGGTATCGCGAGGACCTACTCTATCGCCTTCATGCCCAGGGAGCGATCCGTATACCGCCGCTTCGCGAGCGGCGTGAGGACATCCCCCTGCTGGTTCACCACTTCATCGAACACGCCGCCGCGGAGAACGACGTCACGATCGAAGGAATCACCAGCGAAGCGCTCCGCAAGCTCACCAACTACAGTTGGCCGGGGAACGTACGCGAGTTGCGTAACGCGGTGGAGAGCATGGTGATCGAGGCGGAACAGCCCATGCTGGGTATTGAGGATCTCCCCGGCACCCTGAAATCGACGACCGACATCGTTCCGATCAGCGCCCCCAGCTTCGCTGGACTGAGCATGGCTGATGTGGAACGGCTGCACATCATCAACACTCTGCGCCAGACCAGCGGGAACCGGGAGCGAGCCGCGCGGATTCTCAAGATCAGCCCACGCACGTTGTATCGCAAGCTGCGCGAATACGGTCTTAACTGAGAAGGAACCGGTCACTTCAGGCTGTGGCGTTGCCCTGGCGCGTTACGGACGGTGTAGGCACGTCACCCACAAGGGGTGACGCTACATTCCCCGGAAGGGCCGGGTGCCATGCTCATCTCGAAGAGTGAGCATGAATGGCACAACGTTGTCTGGAGGCGGCGCACACCACCGCAGTCAGAGACTCTCTTCGAGGTGGAGCATGGCCACACTTCGCGATGGTCAGGGCACCCCGGCGGGGGTTACGTCTCGCACTCGTCGGGAATGTCGTTGCCGTTGAGGTCCTGGCTGGTTCCCGAGGCGATATCGCATTCGTCCGGTACACCGTTTTCGTTGCAGTCACCGGCGGCCACGGCGCAATCCGGCCCGGTTACGCGCAGGGTAAACGCGCCGCTGGATCCGTTGTATCCCGTGACGCGAATCAGATAGGTGTCGTCGGCGGTCACGCCAGTCGTCACCGTCGCCGGTCCGCCGGTCGGGCCGCAGCCGTCGTCATCACAGTCTATATCGATGCCACTGGCGCCCGGACAGACGGCGTGCACGCTGAGCACGGCGTCGTATGAGGTTCCGTCGCACAGCGCGAACGTCGCCGTTCCGCTGGACTCCGGAGTGTAGCTGTACCACACGTCGGCGGTCGTGCTGGAAGTGCCGCAACTGGACGAGCCATCGCTGTTCGCGCCGGTCGTTGATCCACCGTAGTCGACATCCGGGCAGACCGGCTCGGCGTCCGTACAGTCGTCCGCCGCCTGGACGTCTCCGCCCAATTGGCACTCGTCGGGAGTGTCGTCCGGTTGGCAATCCTCGCTGGTCCCGGCGGCAAGGTCGCATTCGTCGGGAACGTCGTTGTCGTTGCAGTCCTCACTAGTGCCGCCGAGAATATCCTGTTCGTCAACCACGTCGTTCGCGTTGCAGTCGCCCTGCCCGAAGACGCTGGTGAAGGCTGCGTAGTCGTTTAGATCGACGTCGTCGTCCAGGTCGAAGTCAAACGCGCCGAGGCAGGCCTCCTCCGTAGTCGGGCCGCCCGGTGTGGGCAGCGTGCCCGGACCGGCAAGACAATCCTGAAACACGGCGAAATCGCCCAGGGTGACCAAGCCGTCAAAGTCCACGTCGCCGTTATGCACGTAGATCAACACCCCAGCCTGATCCACGAGCCAGCCAACCGCAGCCCGCGTCATCCGCCGAGCGTAGTCGTAGTTGATGTTGCCGGGCGTTTCGACGCTGTCCTGCGCAGTGTGGTAGTAAGGATTGTCCCACACCTCTCCCTCGATTAGCAGACACGCCTGGAATCCGTCACCCTCGAACGGAGCGTGGTCACTCTGATCGAGCTGCCCGCTGACGCTCGCCGAGATCCCCTGCCCATAGGTATCGAGTGCGGCGGCTACGGCGCTCTTGATCGGGGTCGAGGCGGTACGCCCGTAGATCAGGGCGCTGTCCGTACCCGTATCGTACGCGACCATGTCGAGCACCAGCACGCCGCGGATATCCTCGGAGAGGTGATCGGCAGAGTAGTTGTTGCTGCCGACCAGACCCTGTTCCTCGCGGTCGAACGCTATGAAGCGGATGGTGGATTCAGAGTCATACTGGGAGAGTACCCACGCGGCTTCGAGCACCGCCGCGGTCCCGCTGCCGTTGTCGTCCGCCCCAGGGTTGTTCACCGAGTCAAAGTGGGCCCCCACGATGTAGATGCGGTCGGGGTACTTTGTGCCCAGCATCTCCCCCACGACGTTGTAGTAGGTCGAACTGGAGTAGGTGAACCCATGCAGCGACGCGTCCAAACCGAAGCCGTCAAATGCGTCGAAGATGTTGCCTCGGGCCAGGTCATGCTCAGGTCCGTACCCGCGGTCGTCCCCGGTGTGGGCGTAGAGGATGCCCAGCGTGCCCCGGTCGTCGCCAAGCCAGCCACGGTAACTCGCTTCGGTCACCTGATCGGCGGCTGCCTGACCGCGTTCCGACGCGACGGTCGGAACCGCGAACAGGAGAGGCAGCGCCAGTATCACGATTAGGATTCTGCTACGGCATGCACAACACGAATTCATCGTTAATCCCCTCCGGTTACCAAGCTGCGGCCCTCTGACTGGGCGGGCCGTAGGCAAGTGGCTCATCCTTCGCCGAGACGACGCGATCCGGTTGCAGCAACCGGCCAGATGTTCATCTGCCTCCAGTCTAGCGGGATCCGCCGTCGTGTTGCAAGCAGCGAGCGGCGGTGGGGCGATGTCCACGTGAATCCCGCGATGAACAGGAGATGAACCTTGGCAGATCACCGATAGAGATAACTGCTTATTGCGAAGAGAGTTAGGTGTAAAACGGAGCGTCGTTACCTCGTCCGCTTATCGGTCACGCGCAGGGCGCGTCCAGACGTAGTGTTGACTGGCTGCGCGAATCACGCGCGAACTCGTCTGGTTGGCAAAGAAACCGCGTTCTTGAGGTCAAGAACGCGGATCGGAGAGGATGGGATTCGAACCCATGGTACGGTTACCCGTACACACGCTTTCCAAGCGTGCACCTTCGGCCACTCGGTCACCTCTCCAAGAGATCGTTGGACAAGCTGGAGACAGTTCCTGGCGTTCTGCACGATCCGGAATGTCCGAGTCTTGTCCGTTCGGGGGTAGCATAGCACGGCCAAGGCAGTACGCCAACGCAAGCATGTCCGGGGCGAATATGATGCCAAGGGATCCTGGCTGAGTTGGAGAGGGTGGGGCAGAGATGGAGGCGTTCGACTGGCCGAGCGAGTGTTCCACCCGCCCCGAGCGCAGGTGGCCAGGCATGGCAGCTCCGGTAACGTTTCCAGGAAGGTAGTGTAGGTTTCGCCGGTTTCGGTGGCGGCCTGCGTACCTGCAGGAAGAGAATGAGGACGTCCGGCGGGGACGCCGGACGCTACGTTTGGACTGAAGCTGTTCCAGTCGTTCGGTGGGTCTTCCCCTGTTCCTGGTGCGCTCCCCGCCCCTGCCGGGGCGGGTGCGTTGGGTGGTTCGGTTTCCAGGGGTTCCGCTGCGCTTCACCCCTGGCTACAACCGTGCGCCCCTTTGGGGCGATACCTCTGGCTACAACCCTTCGGCACTTCGGGGCGATACCCCCGGATGCAACCCTGCATCCCTTCGGGGCGATACCCCCGGATGCAACCCTGCATCCCTTCGGGGCGATGCTCCTGGCTGCAACCCTCCGTCCATTTGGGGCGACCTTGATGGAACGTGGTTCGGAGAGGTGGCGGTAAAAAGACGCCCGCCCGAGGTGGGGCCTCGGGCGGGCGTCCAGTCAGCGCCGGGAATCTTGTGGAGGGGGGATTCCCGGTCGGAGGAGTGGTTATGGACCGGTGAAGACCTCCTGGAATCCACGGAAGTCAACCAGGTCCACGTCATCATCTCCATCCATGTCTACGCATTCGCAGTCCGGGAGAATCGGACCGGCATCCGGACCGGTAACGCATTCATGGAACTTGGCGTAGTCCACGAGATCCACAACTTGGTCACCGTTGCAGTCTCCGGGGCCGATTTCGCAGGCGTCACCGATCCCGTTGCTATCGGCGTCCTCCTGCTTGCGGTTCGGCGTACAGGGGCAGTTGTCGTCGTCGTTCAGCACCCGGTCGCCGTCGTGGTCGACCTCGATCGCCCGTGAGAGCTCGGGGCACAGATCGCACGGATCGCCGATGAGATCACCGTCGGCATCCTCCTGCAGCGGATTGGGACTAAGCGGACAGTTATCGCAATCGTCAGCGATACCGTCGATGTCGGAGTCCGGATCGCACTCATCGGGGATGCCGTTGGCGTTGCAGTCCGAGCTGGTGCCGGCGGCGAGGTCGCATTCGTCCGCAATCCCGTTGGTCTGGCAATCACAGTCCACGGTTTGCTCGGGATCGTCAATCGCCGGATGGAAGTCGGTGCAGTACGGCGAATCCAGGAACAACTGCGGATCGGCGTCGGACACCCAGGGGTGGTCCGGCTGTTGCAGCATCACCGGCGCAATCCCGTGTAGCGCGGTGTCCAGCACTTGGATTTCACCCGGAATATCCACCCGGGAGAAGGTGAACCGTGGTTGGACCGGCAGCGTCGACCAATAGGTACCGCCGTTGCAGTGGGTCTTGCGCGCCCCAAGCTGTCCCATGGGTGCCGGCGTATCCGAGAGATCAACGGACACGTCCCATTGTGTCGGCATGGCGTTGATCATCACCGTGATGGGCTCGATGCTTCGCAGATTCAGGGCCACAATCTCGATGTCCACGACACGTTCATCAGGCGAGGGAACCTCGCAGCGATCGAACGGGTCAGCCGACCGCAGCACGAGCGTATCCGCCACTTCCCAATCGCCCCAAGGCGTACCGGTTAGCGGCTCGCCCATGAGGCAAACTTGCCCCTCGAAGGGCTCTGATCCCGGCCCGAAGAAGTCCGCGGGGATCGGCGGCGATTCGGGTATACCGCCGAACTGGTGGCAGGTGTCCATGCCGTCGCCAAACGGATGGGTGGCCCAGGCGTCAATCAGATCGCCGGGTATACAATCCTCGCCGGTCCCGCTGCAATCCGCGCCGCACTGGTCTTGAGCGAGGTCCACACAGGCTTGGTCCCACTCAACATCACAGCAGTGCGGAGCCAGCTCACAGACGCACGTTTCCAGCGCCGAGTCTGGACAGCCGGGATTCAGGCTTGCCTCGCAGCATTCGTCTAGCTGGGTATCCCGTGCTCCGCGGGCCGACTTCAACGCCGCCGTGTAGCAGTCCACCGCGGGATCGGACCAGTGGATAACCTGAATCGAACCGTGCATCGCCGTACCGGTGTTCTGGGTAGGACACTGCGTGCCCACGCCGCGGAACGTCCCGCCGTTGGAGTTGCAGTCCGCCAGAGTCATGTTGGCGCAGCTCGTCTTGCTGAAGCAGCACGCCCCTTCGCTAGTGGTGCAGAAGCTGGCGATGTGCGTGCCCCAGGCGGAGGCGTTGACCGCCGAGGTGAACGCGAACTCGTTGGCCACCCAGAAGCAGTCGTCGGTGGGATCGATCACTGTCGCGGAGTAGTCGCCCCAACGCGACATGGGGCTACCGCTCCAGTGGTGGTAAAATCCCGGTCCGGTCCGAGCCACCACCGGCGTATCGAAGAAGCCCGGCGGATCGGTGGCCAGCCGCACGGCGTAGGAAACGTCCGCACACCTGGTCGCCGACGACTCGGTGAAGCACATCGCCACGTTGCGGTTCGAGTCCACGTTAATCGAGGGCATGTACGTCCAGTTGTTGACCCCGGTACCATTGATGAATCCGAAGTCAGCAATCGTCGGGGCAGTGGGTGGACCGCCGTTGGTCAGGATCTCCTGCCAGACGGCTTCGGTTTCTCCGTCGCTGTCGGGATCCGCCGTATAACAAACCCAGATACTACCTCCGCTATACACGGCGTTCATCGCCCGCGTGGCCAGGGTGGCCAGGTCCGGCGTGGCTACCGTACACTGATCGGCCGTGGTGTCTCCTGGGAAAGCACCACCGGTCCACGGGCGAACGCCTGTGGTCGCCACCGGGGCAGCGGGATCACCGGTGATATTGAACCAGCGGTATCTGGTCGCATCGAAGCGGCAGACCAGGTAAAAACCGCCGTTGTCCGTCGTGCCATACACATGGGCGGGTTGAACGGTGAAGACACCCGGGGTCACCGTACGGTCGTAGGTCAGGTCGTTGAACGTGTACGTTCCCGCGATCAGGGCCGCCTTGTTGAATACGCGGATGTTCGTACCTCGGAAACCGCAACCGCCCCCGTCGAACTGGTTGGTGGTGATGAACAGGGCGTCGCTGTCCGCTCCGATTCCCGGGTAGTCCGCCCAGGTTTGAATACCGCCGATGTTCATCAGACCTGTACCGGACAGGACGGTCCAGTTAGTGGTCAGATTGTTCGGCGTTCCGCTGGACGAGACCGCGATGTCGATCCGACTATTGACCAGGGTGGCCCCCCCGCACATCGGCAGGCAGGTACCCCCAAAGGGCTGGCAATTCGCGTTCGACGTACACGGAGCGCCGCTGATGCTGCACGTCCGGTTCCAGGTCATATCCAACGCTATGATGAAGAACCGCCCCGAATGTTGATCGAAGATCACCTTCGGGTCGAAGTGCGTTCCGCCGAACATGGTCCCGAGGTTGAGGCTGGAGACGAGGGTTCCACTCTTGTTGTAGATGGCCACGTCGGTGTTGGTCACTTCGACGATTCGCCCCGCCGTCGCCAGGCCCGGTCCCGCAGCGATGTTAGTATCCGGCGGGAAGCGCGTAACCGGCGAGTTGACCACCGCGTCAAAGTTGATGCGCGGAGCCGGCGTCACCCGCCCACCGCCGCCTGGTGCCTTTGTAGAATCGGTCCCTGGAAGCACAAGCTCGGCGTGGGGTACGTCTTCCCCCGACGTACGCTGATTCTGCGGGGGCGTGACCGGCACGCTGACTAGCCGGGCCTCATCTCCCTGCCCGTCCACAGAAACGTCCACCACTGCCGGCGTACGTTGCCCAATCCGCTCGGCGGGATCCTGGTCCGCAGGAGCACAGGCCAGGGTGATACCACCGGCCACCACCAAGGCGAGGAGTGCAACACGTCCTCCCCCGGTCATGACCAGCCAGCGCACCGCACGCCGTACGGTTGTGGCGGTTCTCCTTCGCGGCTCACTCTCTTGCATCCCAGGCTTTGACGGCTGAACGCCTTCTTCCACGCTCCTCATGAGTTCGCCTCCAAACGGGTTCCAGGTAGCCTTGCTCTTTCCGACGCACAGTGAGGTTCAGCACTGGGCGAGCGCACCCCAAGACTCGGCGTACCAGTAGAGGGTAGACCTCGACCGGCCCACGAGACGCCCTTCCTCACTAGAACGTAGTCGGCGATGGCGGCTTTCTGACGCAGAATAAAGTTTTTTCCCCGGCCGCAGATTCAGGCCGCCCCATCAGCCCGAGCAATACCCTCCACTGCGCGAAGCGAGGGCCCGCTCCGGGCTGAAACCCGGACTACGGGCCCGATAATATCACGGTTGAGCTTCAGCAGGCGGACGCAAGGCCTACTTGCCATGCGGCCCTCAGCGAAACCACCCGATGACCTACTTTCGCTTGTACGTTCCGCGCATCTCCATCTTCGGGAACATCTCGGCCATGTCCGCCCACTCTTGAACACGCCATTCGAGGGTGTCGTTGTCGATGACCCGCATGGTGTACCGACCGAAGCTAGGCGTACCGTCCAGCCCCACGCTGGTGAACCTCATGCACCAACACCGCGAGTCGACGTCGTAGGTTGCCGTCCCTTCCTGTGGGTAACCCCAGTTGTTGAACATCCACCACTTGTGCTTCTTCTCCGTTGGATGCCAGCTCCACGTTCCCGCAGCCTCAAAACTGGCGTTCGCACTTCTGGCCGACATCTGTCCGTGCAGATACCTTCCGTCCAGCACCCAGTCCCATGTCGCGGTTCCGGTCCAATGTCGATCAGGCCCCTCGGCGTTGACCATCTCCGCTTCCCAGACCCACTGGCCGACGAAGACCTCGTAGGCATCCAACTCGGGTGCCCGCCCGGGACGCTCCAGCGTGGTGAAGTCAACCGTTGGTGCAGCGCATCCCGACACCATCAGCGCCACCAGCGGGAGACTCCAGACCGCGACCTTGCCTAACGTATTCATGAGCTTACCTCCGTGAGTGAGTAGTCCTTGTCCACTCGCCTGACCCGCGATCACCGTATCACAGACCGATCTACTCAGACCGAAGTCTGCTGCCGGACGATGGACCGCCTTTGAGGCGCTCTTCTACCACATGTTCATCCTGCGGAAAAGTGGATTCCGAATGCGCCGTCCGCCCGCCGCAATGTGCTCGCCGCCCGGAGGTCATGCCTCCACCGCTTGACAAGCCCGGAACGCTCCAGCAAGGTTATGTGCTGGTTCGCGGCGGCCAGGTGTTCGCGGGCCGGATCCACCAGGGCCGCCTCAGAGAATACCGCCTTCCTTGCTTGGCTGGGCATGCTGATAAGGAGCGTTCTCACGATGCACACACCACCGACAGGGGCCGTCATGCTCACTGGTTGTGGATGGGTCACCCCCTTCGCCGCCGGCTCAATAGCAACCGTGCTCGACGCAGCCGCCCAGGACCCAAAGCTCCCCGGAGAGAACGAGACCTTCTGGTCCGTTCCCGATGAACGGCTGAACGACTGCCCGGAGCTTTCCAAGGAGATCAAAGGGGATCGGGGGGCCTGGGTAACCGCCATCGCCCTGGACCATGCCCGCCGGGAAGCAGGACTCCAGCCGGATTCGATCGCTCCACAGCGAGTCGGCCTGGTGCTGGGTTGTGCTCTGGCCGGCCAGTTGGGCATGATCCAGTTCGCCGACGAGGTTCGCGATCAGACCGCCCGTTTCGTGAGCCCGATCCACTTTCCCCAGACGGTGGGTAACTTCATCGCCGGGGCGTTGGCCCGCGCCTACGATATCCGCGGGCCCAATGTCACTCTGTCCAGTGGCTTGGCTTCGGGGCTGGACGCGGTCGCGGAGGGTAGTCGCCTGTTACAGAGTGGGGAAGCCGACGTCGTATACGCCGGCGGCACGGATTGTCTGTCCCCCGCTCTTGCGCTTGGTCTCGCCGACGCAGAAGGAGCCGCGGGCTTGGACCCGCGCAGCCATGCGAAGGGCAGCCCCGCTTCCCAAGCGTCGCGGTTAAGCGAAGGGGCCTGTCTCTTCGTGCTCGAGCGCGTCGAAGACGTGCGGCGCAGGCGGTCCGACGGATCGTCCGGGTTGGCTTGGGTGAGTTCGATTGGTCAGTTGCCCCCGGATGCGTCGGGTACGCCCCTCGACAATGCGGTGGTGTCGGTCGCCGGCCTGCCCTTCCCCGGAGCGGTTACGGTCGAACATTGGGTGGGATGCTGCTTCGCCGCGTTGGGAGCTGCCGCCGTAGCTGCAGGAGTGGCTGCGATGACGGGAACTCCGGTTCCGCAAGCCCATGGCGACCAGGATATGTCCGTCCGCCGAATCGACGTACCGGACTCCGGTCAACTGATGGTTCTCGCCAACGCCGACGGAGCTCATATCACCGCGGTCGAACTTAGCGCTACTCCCTGAGGAAGCCAACACCCCCACCCAAGCAGGACCTGTGGGCTGGCGGCGCCGGAGGTGATGAATCACACCCTCTGGAACACCGCCGCCGCGTCGTGGCCGGTGAATCCGGTGGAGAGTTTGAGCATCGTGTTGACCGGATGGCCGATGGCGGTGGTGACCAGCGGAATGGGCAGTTTCACGTGGTCGGGCCGGGTGTGCAGGGTCGCCGGAATCGAGCGATGGCGCATCGCCACCAGCGCACAGATCGTCTCGACGATTCCGCTGGCTCCAAGCATGTGGCCGACGTACGGCTTGAGCACGGTGGCGACGACACGTTCGCGCGCGCCCTGCAGCGCCTGGGCCAGACAGGCGGCTTCATAACCATCGGAGATCCCGGTGGCGGCTCCGTGCGGGATGATCAGGTCCAGTTCGTTAAGGGACACACCGCTTTGTTCGGACGCCTTGGTGATGACGGTCGCCAGGCGCGCCGCCCGAATGTCCGGCGTGGTCTGCTTGGCAGCTTGGTGGGCGAAGGCTCCACCTCGATACGCGGCGTAGGGGTTCGCTCCGCGCTGAGTGGCGTGTTCTGCGGACTCGAGTACCAGCGCCCCCGCCCCTTCGCCCACGTAGAAACCCAGCGGTTCCTCGTCGAACGGGCGCATCTGCCCGTCGCGCGCGTACAGATCCAGGCGCCGGAACCACTCCAGCCGGACCGCCGTGTCGTAGGCTTCGCCTCCCACTACGACCATGACGTCGGCGTGTCCCTCGCGGATGCGCTGGGCAGCCACCTCGATCGCGAATACGCCCGAGGCGCAGGCGTTATGCACGCTGGTGGAGAACCCGTGAAACCCGAAGGCCTTGCCCAACAGGTGGACATACATGAAAGCCTGCGATCGGTAGAAACTCGGTGCCAGAAGATCGTAGACCGGCGGGGGACCGTCCGTGGGCATAGGCCCGGCGAATAATTCCAGGAGGTTCGTAACGGTCCGCTCGATTCCGGGAGCTTCGAAGGCCTGCACCGCGCCGATGGAGTTAGTGTTCCGATCGTATTCCAACCCGGCGTCGGCCAAAGCCAACTCCACCGCCAGCAACGCATACCCCAGGTCGCGATGGCCGGAGCAGTCCTGCTCCTCCAGAAAACGCAGGTGCGTATCCAAGCCGGGGACGTCGCCGGAGTAGGGCATGGCTGCCACGGGCATGTCCACGAACTGCCCGATCCCCAAAGCCAGCTTGCGCGTGACCACGTTGGATCGTTCCGCCGCCAGCGCCGCCCACAACTTACCCACCCCCGAACCGACGGAGGTGACCGGACCCAGTCCGGTGACCACTACTTCTCTACTGTTCGAACTCATCGTCGCTTCCCAGCCTGTATGGACCACTCCGGAGCGGGCTCACCGGGCACGAGCGACCGTGATTCACTGGTCGCGGCTCGCGGGAGTATCCAGGACCTCAGCCCGTCCCCGACACTATACGCCCGGAAGGCAAAACCAGAAACCCAAGACTTGCGACAACAGGATGGCGCTTCGAGAGCTTGAAGTGGGATGAACGTGCCGGCGATCAGGCTGCCGCCAGCACGATGCTGCTGTTGTATCCGCCGAACCCGGCGGAGTTGTTCACCACGTATTGAACCGGACTGCGTCGGACCGCGCCTAGCACCGGATCCAGGGGATCGCAGGGGAGGATGTCGGTGAGATTCCACGTGGGAATCAGCATCTGCTGCTCCAGGCTGAGTATGCAGCAGGCGGTTTCCACCGCGGCAGCAGCCCCCATGGTGTGCCCGGTCAGCGCCTTGATCGAGCTGAACGCAATCCCCGCGGGAAAGCACTTGCGCATCACCTTGACCTCGATCGCGTCGTTCTGCGGCGTTCCCGTTCCGTGGGCGCACACGTATCCGATGTCCTCCGGTTTCAGACCGGCTTGGTGGATGGCACGCTGGGTCGCTCGGGTAAGCCCATCACCCTCCGGATCCGGGCGGGTGGGATGGTAGTTTTCGCAAGTCATGCTGCAGCCGGATACCCGGGCGCGGATCGTCGCCCCGCGAGCGCGGGCGGAGGACTCGCGCTCGAGCACGAAGATGACCGAACCCTCGCCGACCAGCAGCCCATCGCGTTGTTCGTCAAAGGGTCGGCAGATCTCCGCAGCCATCACCCGCAGACGCATGAAACCGATGAACGCCAGGCGGCTGAACCCGTCGGCCCCGCCGGCCAGGGCGATGTCGCACTGCCCTTCGAGCAAGCTGGAGCGTGCTACGGTCATAGCCATGTTGCCCGCCGCGCAAGCTCCGTAGAGATCACGGCAAGATCCCCGAACGCCAAGGTCAGCCTGCACATTGCGGGCGATGGATCCCGGTCGTCCATGAGCCACCAGCCGCATCTGTTCCGGCACGAGCCACTGGTCCTCCGCAGCGAACAGGCGGTCCTCGATGTACTCCGTCTCCCCCATGGTCGTGCCCACCGTCACCGCGCAGCGGGCCTCCGCCAGATCGGCTGAGGAGAGACCCGCCGACGATACCGCCTGCCGCGAGGCTTCGATGGCCAACTGTGACGCCCGGCCGACCGAGCGGCCTACGTCAACAGGGTCCTTCACCTGGCACGCGATCTTCCGCGACAGCTCGTTGGTATCCAGGCAGTCTACCGGGGCTGCCCCGCTGCGCCCGGCGCAGAGCGAATCCCAAAACGCCCGCTCACCACTTCCTATTGGGGAGAGAATGCCCAGTCCGGTAATGACCACGTCGTCCGCCATGTCCCTCGATCCGCTTGGTTGCTTTCTTAAAGTCCCCGATTCATCAGCCCGGGGACGTGCTCCAGAGGAGTCCTGCCCGGGTGACGCCTCACGCCGCGGCGACGCGCCGCCGCATCATCTCGAAGATGTCGTTCAGGGTGTTGATCCGCTTCATGACGTCTTCGGGTAGCTCCTGGCGGATGATCGATTCGATCGTCGAGATCATGTGTACCGCATCGAGCGAATCGATCCCTACCTCAGCCAGAGGCTTGTTCAGATCGATCTCCTCGACCGGAACGCGAATCGCCTCGGACACCCATTCGAGGATCTCGGTTCTTGCTGCTTCCAGATCTACCATACCTCCGTCTCCTCCGCTACCTGACGACCGCGGCATTGCTGGTCGTCTCGTGGGCCGGCGAAGTCACCCTGGCGAGCGGATACACGATATGACCGGCCATCCACTGGGCCACCAAACTGCGCCATCGTCGGTATCCGTCAACCGCCCCATCCGCCCGAACCTGCAACTCGATCCGGTCACATTCCCGGACGCCGGCGCGCACGGCTTCGCCGACTCCTTGCTCAAGCCGCTCCAACCCCTGCTCGAACATCTCGCCATCGGTGAGCGATCGAGCCTTCAACCCGAAACACAGCCCCAGGTGGAAATCATCGTGCCATTGTGCGGGCAACTTCATCCCCAACTGCCGGGCCACCTCCAGACGGTCCGGGTTTACGAATACCGCCGCCAGTCCGAGTCCGCCCGCCACGTCCCTCCCGCGATCGCCCAGCCCGGAAATGTGTTCGATCAAGGCTGCATGATCGTCCATGAACAGGAACCAGAACGCCCGTCCCAGACCCTGGTAGGCGGCGTTCGTCCCATAGCCCTCCAACGCCTCGAACTTCGCGACGACCCCCGGATCCCTCAGGTAATCGAAGAACCCGTGCTTGAACCCGTAGCCGTCGTAGCACAACGTTCCGTGCAGCGGATCCAGCCCGGATACCATCCGAGCGATCCGTGACGGGGAGTGATCGCGCATCCCCGACCAAAAACCCAGCCCGACGTAGTACAGGTAGCGCATCTCCGGTCGGGGTTTGACAACCCGATCCTCGAAAACCTCCGGACGGGCGCCAAGAAAGCTCCGCGGAACGAACCCCATCGCCGCCCCTTCATGAGCGAAGGGCCGATAGAGCATCGGAAGGGAGTCGCAGAAGCTCTGCCAGGACGACCATCTCGGCCCGGTGATCATCGCATTGAAGCCGCCCGCAAAGCTGCTCAGAATGCCACTGACCCGTCCCGCGTTCTCGGAAGACACGCGTAAGCCCAGGCGGGACATGTCCATGCGACTCGCGGAGATCCGGAACGGCGACAAGACCACCCGCCACCATCCGGTGATCCACATCAGGAGCACGACGCCGGCAATCGACAACGCTATCGTCACGGTTCGCTCCCTCTGCGCACGCCCTAAAACATGTCCGCGTGAGGCCCCGATCCGGCTTCGCCAAGAATGGCAAACCGGCGACCGTACGCCGCGGAGGGTGCGCGATGCCCATCAGACCGACAGCAAGCCCGCCCGAGAGGAGCTCAGGGGTCCGAAGGCCCGTATCCGACCCCACCCTAGCACCCATTATACGTCGAGGAAGCCGGAATCCCAACCGTGTGCGACACACGAAAACGTAGAGGGCAAACCGGGACGGGATACGCGGCAACGGGACACCGCAGAGAGGGCAAGGGGCTGCACGCTACCTAACCTATTTATGGACAATAGGTTACGCTGCGGACCCTGGAGTGCTCCCGCCCATCCCGAGGCTTTCCACCCGGATGGGCAACGGCGGGACTAAGGAGTCCGCGGTTGAGGCTTCCATCTCGGATCGAGGATGGCTCGAGCGGCGGGTGAGTCCTTCATTGGCAGGGCAAACCGCCGGACACCGTCATAGGCGTAGAGGGCTCCGTTGACCACCGCCGCCGTCGGCACCAGCCCGATCTCGCCCACCCCCTTGGCTCCGTAGGGGCAGTCCGGGTCCGGTTCCTCGATGAGGATCACCTCGACTTCTGGCATGTGGTGAGCGCGGAGTACGCCGCATGCGTTGATGTTCCCGGCTAGCACCTGGCCGGACTCGCAGGGGAAGTCCTCCGTAAGGGCGTAGCCGAGGCCCATGTGGATGGATCCCTCGATCTGACCTTCGAGCAGGGTGGGGTTCATCACCCGGCCGACATCGTGCGCCGCGATGACCTTGGCCAGTCGGCCGTCGTTGTCGAGAGTCACCACATGGGCGGCGAAACCGTAGGTCAGATACGTGATCGGATTCTCCACGTCCGCCCCCAGCTTAACCGTCTTATCGTAGATCCATTCTCCGCGGAACTGTCGGCCCGCCAGGTCCGCCAACGTCCGTCCGGCAGCCAACTCGGCGTTGAGTTCCACGCAGGCAGCCCTGACCCCATGACAGCCCAGCACCGTACCGCGGCTGGCGGTAGTCAGGCCGCAGTTGACGTTCGCGCTGGTGTCCGTTGTGGCGCGGAACCTCTCCGCCGGCAGGCCGGTCTCCTCCACCGCGGTCTGGATCAGGACGGTGAACAACCCCTGGCCCATCTCGGTGAACCCGGTGCGGATGGTGATCGTACCGTCCGCCTCGACCGAGAGCACCGCTCTGCCGATGTCCGGCATCCCGTTGCCCAGCCCGACGTTCTTGAAGCCGCACGCTATTCCGGCGAACTTGGCTTCGCGATATGAATCGCGAACCGCTTCCAGGCAGCGTTTCAAGCCGAACGGTTTGGTCATCCGCTGGCCGTTGCTCAGGCGGTCGCCGTGATCCACCGCGTTGCGCCAGCGCATCTCCCAACCGTCAACGCCCACCTGCTCCGCCAGCATGTCCAGGCAGGCTTCGATGGCGAACGCCGACTGATTGACCCCAAACCCGCGCATCGCTCCGGCGGGGGGATTGTTGGTGTAGACCGCCAAGGCTTCGACGTCCAGGTTGGGCACCTTGTAGGGACCACAGGCGTGGCCGCCGGCCCGTTCGAGCACCTTGGCCCCCACCGATGCGTAGGCGCCGGTATCACCCACCATTCGCGCCCGCACCGCGGTGAGGTGACCATCCGCATCGCAGCCTACCTTGTAGTGCATGAAGATGGGATGG
>JAAEQG010001349.1 GCA_024231775.1 bacterium | reverse complement strand
GTACGGCACGAAGATTCTCGCGCAGCCGCTTCTGCTCCTGCTCGATCGAGCTCAGCCGATTGCGCAGGCGGGTGGCTTCGCGCTCATCTCGCTCCATGGCGGTGCGCATGCGGACGACGCGCTCGAGAGCGTCTCGGACCTTCTTGCTGATGACCTTCGCCCGGAAGTAGAACGTGATCGCGTCTTTGCCTGCGTTGCGGATGGAGACCGCCTGATCGATGATTCGCTCTTCGCCCACGGTCAGAGTAGTGGTCTTGCCCGCCGGAGCTTCGACTTTGAAGCGGTACAACCCTCCCGTACGCTCGAAGGGTTCCTTGGGCTCGACCAGGGTCCAGTCGCTCCGATAGGGATGCTCGACCAGCAAGGTCCGGCCGTCGTCGCCTTTGTTCTTGATGCGATAGTGCATGGTCTGCACGTATTTGTTCTTGACCATGAGCGTGCCCTTGGCGATCCGCAGAGACAGAATGCGCTGCGGAGTCGATTCCGAGTCGACCACCACCTCGCGTTCGAGGTCCACTGCGTACGAGATCAGCCGCTTCTCCTCCGGGCTCATGTCGCCGAGCTGGGCATCACCGGCGTAGACTCCGTCATCAAAGACCGTCACCGGACCCTGCATGAGGTCGAGCGCGGTGGTGTTGGTCAGGTGCAACCCGTTGAGCGGATACTTGGCCTGCACGGACTGATTGAAGATGGACAGCTTCTCGACTTTGACGGGTTGGTTGACGATGGGCAGCATAGCCGACTTCTGACGCCCGATGCTCACCGGCGTTTGAATGGAGTACTTGAACAGCTCGCCCGCCTCCGCGGCTTGGGCCATCGACGCTACCCCGGCGGACATCGCCGTGATCGCCGGTGAGGCCGCCGCTCCTCCAACGTACCCCAGCGACGCAGCGCGCTCCATTCCCCCCTCACCTGGGGCGGACGGGCGCCTGCTGCGCATCCTGGCTTTGCGTTCGCCCTTGGCCATCCTGCGGTCGACTATCCCGTCTTCTTCCGCGTCCGCCAGCATGTCGCCATCGTACTTCTGCGGTCGAAGCGAGGCGTAGATCTCCGGGCGCACTTCGGGACGGGGGACGTATAGCGGAGAGTAAAGGTCTTGAACAAAAGAGATTGGCCGGCCGGACACCAGGGTCAGCTCCACCTCGCTCCAATCCTCATCCGTAGTGTTGTCCACCATCGCCCAGCCTTGCAGCAGCGGTTGGCCCTCTTCGTCGAGGACCAGTCGATAGCTCGTCTTCCATACCGGAGCTTCGAGCACGTAAGCAGCCATCGCCTTGCGCGCTCCGTCCCCGGTGAACTTCAGCATCACCTTCTTCTTACCTACGTCGCGCGTCCCCGCCAGGACGTTGAGGGCCTTGCCCAGCTCAGCTTCGAGTTTCTCATCCAACAGGCGGACGTGGCGTAGGTTCCGGATCGCGAAAGAGCGGATCCCGTCCGCACAGACCAGGTTCACATAGAAGACGTAGTGGGTAGCCTTCGATCCCTCCTCGACGACCTTCTCCCGTTCGGTGCCGAAGATGCGCCCACTCACCGGCGCGGACTGATCCTGGAGCAACAGCTCCACCGGTACGCCCCGGAGCTGCAGGAACAGGTCCTTGAGGTCGATGTGCTGCGTCAGGTCCACCCCGAACGACTTCAACGCCTTCTCCACCGGGTCTTGCGAGGAGTAGACCACCGGCTCCACCCGACCACCGCCGGAGTCAATCAGCACCAGCGACTTCAGGATGTCGTTGATCTGCTCGGTCTTGAAGGGCATCTCGACGGTGGCATCGCCCTCCACCAGCCCCGATCGTTCGTAGCAGGCAACCCCACTGCTGTAGAGGGTCACCCGCTTGACCGGAAGGTCCGCCGCCCGGGCAGACACCCCAGCCAACAACAAGAGAAGTCCGGTCCGCATCACAGTCATGGTTCGTACTCCCGAACAGGTTTACCTTGGGAAAGGCGCATTACGTCTATCGGCACGCGCAGCCGCTTCGCATGACCGAGCCCTTCCCCATCATCTCAGACGCATTCAGCCGCTGATGGTTTCACGTACCGTCAGAAAAAACACCCGCCACTCATCCCCACGATCGTCGGGTGCTATGGCCATCGCGCAGCGTGGCCATGCAATGGCGACCGGGTGGCCCATCTCGTTGAACCGCCCGCGGGCGGATCTCAAGGTGGTGGACAACGTGAGTGACTGAATCGACAGGCTTGATGTACCCGCGCACGGCGCAGGCCGACAACCGGCGGGTGACGCCGGCCACTACCCAATCAGCACGGCGGAATCGCCGTGCCTTTGCGGAAACGGTCTTAGAGTCCGCTAAAGGGCAGGAGGGCCATGAAGCGGGCGTACTTGGCGGCGAGCTTCACCGACTCCTGTTCCCGCACGGTGGTCCCCGCACGTTTGCGCGACATCAGCTTGCTGCTGGAGGTCATGAACTTACGCAGCAGTTCGACCTCTTTGTAGTCGACCAACGGCCCTTCCCAGCCGGCGTTGCCGCGCTCGGGGAACCGCCGACTCTTCTTCGTACTACGTGCCTTCTTCCGCTTCGGGGGCATACTTACCTCAATCCGTCTGAGAGGGAGACTGGGACGCCTCGTTGATTATCCTCTTCCATTCCGCCTCGTCGACAGTCTCCGCCTCATCCATCAACATGATGGGGATCCCGTCGCGAATCGGATACCTTCTTCGGGTGGCTGCGTCCGTCGAATAAAGCCACTCGCCCACCAACACCAAACGGGCGTGCGACTCTGGACAAACCAGGATCGATAGCAGCTCGCTGTCCAGGTTAGCCACGATACTCTCCTCGTCGAGGGTCGCTCCCCGCCCCGCCCGAGCAGAGCCCCGTATACTAGCGTCAGCTCCGCATCTTTGCAACGTGCTCTCCGCCAGCCGAACGGGCGAATCGGAAGGGGGCATGCGCCGCCTAAGTGGTTGTCCATAAATAGGTTATGGGTGCGACTCCCCTAGGGGCACAGCTTGCGTTTGAGGATCTTCCCCGTGGGCCCCAGGGGAAGGTCGGCGGAAATCAGCACTTCTCGGGGAACTTTGTGGCCGGCAAGACGATCCCGGGCGAACTGGCGAAGCTCGATGGGCGAGGCCTCGGCGCCCTCCTCCAGGCAGACGAACGCGATGGGCACCTCCCCACGGCTGGCGTCGGACACCCCAATGACCGCCACCTGAGTGACTGCGGGGTGCTCCGCCAGCACCGTTTCGATCTCGCTGGGGAACACGTTCTCGCCGCCGACGATAATCATCTCCTTCTTACGCCCGGTGATGCTCAAGAAGCCCTCGTCGTCGAGCGTACCGATGTCACCGGATTTGAACCATCCGTCGGGGGTGATGACCGCCCGAGTCTCCTCGGGGTTGCGGAAGTAGCCCTTCATCACCCCGGGCCCTTGGATCCACACTTCGCCCGGTTCGCCCGTCGGCGTGTCCCGGCCCGCCTCATCGACGATGCGGACTCGGGTGTTCTCGATCGGCTGGCCCACCGTGCCCGACCGCTCGGAGTGCGGCACGCACAGCGAAACCACCGGCGACGTCTCGGTGAGTCCATAGCCCTGAAGCAGCTTCGCCCCCAGGCGTTCGCGACAGCCGCTCTCGGTTGCGGCGGGCAGGGGCTCGCCGCCGCTGATATTCAGATAGAGCGACGCCAGCACGTCTGGCGGCGGTGACTTCACCCGCATCAGCGCTCCGTACATACTTGGCGTCGCCAGGAGCACGGAGATACCATGCTCCCTGACTTTCGCCAGCACGGTTGCGGCGTTAAACCGCGGCAGAGAGAAGACCGTACACCCGAGGACGATCGGGATCAGCACGTTACCGGTCAGCCCGAATACGTGGAACGGCGGCAGGATGTTCAGGAACCGGTGCTCCCCGGTGAAGCGGGCGGAGGCGATGCTGTCGGCGCAGTTACTCCGCAGATTGTCGAACGTCAGCTCGACGCCCTTGGGCACGTGCGAAGTCCCGGAGGTGTAGAGGATGACCGCCGTATCGTCTGCGTCGGGGCGTGGCCCCGCCGGTCGGCGCCGGAACATCCCGGTGAGCACCCGGCGTTTGATCGGAAGATCCTCCAGCATGATGCTGCGGACCGGCAGCTTCCCCAGGCGCTCTTTGAAGTACTTGACGCTGAAGACGACGTCCAGCTCCGCGTCGCGGATAACGTGTTCGAGCTCTTCGTCCGCCAGCAGGAAGTTAAGCGGGACCGCCTTCTTGCCCGCCCACCACACCCCAAAGAGCACCGCCGGAAACAGCGCACACGCCGGCAGGCAGATACCCACCCGCTCGGACCGCGTCTCCTTCAAGACGATCCCGCGCAGCGCCGCCGCCACCTTCACCAGCCGCCCGTAGGTCAGCTTCGTGGCATGGTCCGCGACCGCCAATCGGTCGGCGTAGCGGTCACTGGTTTCCAGGAGAGCGTCCACCAGCATGAGTGCGAATCACCGAAACAAGCCCGATCTCCAGAACACGATCCTGCGAACCCGGAGCATACTCAAGCCCTGCAACAATGTCGAACACCACGCGGAACAACGCGCGCTCACCGACGTAGCGTCACCGCCGGGTGCCATGGCCATCGCGCAGCGTGGCCATGCTCCGACGAACCGCGCCCACCAACTCAGAGCCCCGAGCGCAAGCGAGCGGGTCCTTTATGTCTGCGCCGGGTGCTCCATCGCTTCAGCGGTGGGCGTCACCGCCGGGTGCCACAGCGCGGGTGCCCCGTCCTTTGCCGCAGCAAAGGGTGGGGGCTCATCGCGTTCCGACTTCTCTACCCTCGAGCTCTCCATCCTCCCCTCTGCGGTCTCAGCGTTCCCTGCCATCCCACACCCTGAGATCTGCCCGCAGGTCGGATCAACGAGATGGCCCACCCGACCGAAGAATGTGGTTCTCCTCCCAAAGAGTTGGTAGATATGGCGGGCAATGACCTGCCTGTCTCGTCTTGGTAGGGGCTCTTCTCTCTTTGGCCGTGGACGCCATAGAGGGAATTCGCCCCGAAGGGACGCAGGATTGTAGCCAGGCGCATCGCCCCGAAGCGGTGCAGGGTTGCAGCCAGGCGCATCGCCCCGAAGCCAGGCGCATCGCCCCGGAGGGGCGCACGGCTTTAGCCAGGGGTGAAGCGCAGCGCAACCCCTGGAAACCGAACCACCCAACGAACCCGCCCCGACAGGGGCGGAGGACGGCGAAGGCACCAGAACACCCGGAAGACAAACCGAACGGCTCGCGTACGTGGCGTTCAACGTGCGCCCGTGCCCCTCCAGGGCACCAATAGGATTAGGGTGTTCTGGTCCAGGGGTTCCCTCTTGGCTTGCGGAGTAGCCGCAAGTCAAGCGTTCCCCCCTGGCTAAATGCCTTGGCCCCGTTGGGGCCGATTAGACGTGCCGCCCGAGCCTCGACGGAGTCTGATAGAGCCCCCAACGGCCGGGGCAGATGGGACCCTCGCTTAGCCCGTCGAGTACGAATCGTCCTACTTGGCCAACTTCTTGGGAGGAGAACCAAGAATGTTGAACTGCTCGGCCATAGCATGCACAATAGCGCCCAGCCCCGAGTCGCCCAGTCCAATTCGGGCCGAGGCGAACACTGGCCTGTACCGACTGCATCCAACTATGGGTATCCGGACCGATCCCGTCTGTCCCGATTGCACCTACCTGCTCACCGGTCTGCGCACCCCGTGCTGTCCCGAGTGTGGTTTGCAGTTTGATCCTCGCCTGCTCGAAGACCCCAGCCTGGCCCGACCCCGACCAGCCTGGGAACGCCGCCCGCACGTATCCCGACTGGCGGCGATTTGGCAAACGGTGTTCCAGGTGACGTTCCGACCTGGACAGTTCTTCACCGGCATCCAGCAGCCCGATCGCCTGCGCCGGTCGCTGTACTGGGTGCTGACCATGATCGGGCTGGTTTACGTTGTGGTAGCGGCGTACATCTTCTTGACTGGCCGCTATGGTGGCCCCGGCGGTGGCTTCTGGGGACTGCCTCGCCTCCAGCAGTGGGGTACCTCGCTGCTGCTCGCCGCGTTCTCCGTATTCTCGGGCTGTGTGCTGGTCCTGTTCCCTATGGCGGTCATGCTCCTGGGCGCGGATGTACTGCTCTGGCGCGACCGGGCTCGCTACCGTCTCTTCTTCAAAGGGGCGCTGTACAGCTCGACTGTGTACCTCTGGTTGGCAGTCGCCATCTGCGCGATGCGCACGGTCCTAACGACCTGCTTCGGATATGGGGCAGTGGCGACTATCCACGATAGTTGGGCCTGGCCCTGGGTGAGTTGGGTCGTGGCAGGTGGCATGTCCTGGCACTATGCGCTCATCTACCATGCGGGACTCGGCAAGCGTTTTGCCGTTCTGCTGCCCACGTGTGCGAGGCGTAGGAATGTGCTTGCACTACTTGTGGTCATGACCTGGCTGGGCGCCATGTACCTGACGTTGTTTGATTATCACATTGGCCTGCGGTTCGTGATAACGGACTGGACGCTGGATTGCATCTAATGAGGCGAAGACTGCCGAGTTTGATAGCCTGGAGCGCGCGTTTGGCGGGATGGGCCGCGCTGCTGCTGCTTCTCAACCATGTGGTCTGGAATCACCAGGGGCATGCGGTTCGCGGTCAGTTCGCCCGGTTGTCGATCCCCGCGGAGCGGGACGCGGCGCTTGCCGATCTGCTCCAGCGCGCCGGCCTGGGGGAGCGTCCGCACCTGTCGATTCCCCGCGATGCAGTCGTTCACGAGGCCCTCGGCCCGTTCCAGGTGTTGTCGCCGTGGGCACGGGTGCTGCACGTGGAAGAGAACCCTGAGTCAGGCAAGTCCACCAGTGTATTCGTGCGGTTCGATAGCAGGGGACGGCTGGCGGGTGCTCCGGTCGAGATCGTTCATGCTCTCAACAGTTCCCATACGTACTGGTCCGGTTCCTACTCCTTACCTGACGACTTTCTCACGCTGTCTGAGATTCACCAGCCATCGACCGCACCCACCTCGGCGCCGGCCGGTACTGCATTTCTGCACCACGTGTACGCCCTAGGATTCCCATCCTCACGTGAAGTCCTCGCGGTGAAGACCATTCAAACCGCGAGCAGCTACGCGTATATCTTGATCGAGCGGGATGAGTCCGGCGATCCCGTCCTCGAGGTGACCATACAGACGTGGACACCGGGAAGCGGGGGAATCGCGATCATGCCATCGACCGAGATTATCGCGACGTTCACATGGGATGACGCCGCCGGGCGCTTTGTCGTACCGGAGCGCGACCCGCAAGGCCGTTGGGAGGTAGTCTTCCCCACACCGGCCCCAGACCACCAAACAGAGTAGAACCTGTCCCGGCCCCCTCTCCCCTCTGGGGAGAGGTCGGGAGAGGGGCGAAACTGTCAAAGCGCGGGTGCCCCGTCCTTTGCG
>JAAEQG010001348.1 GCA_024231775.1 bacterium | reverse complement strand
TCAAGGCAGGGTGGATACTCAAGCGTACTATGAAATACTTCCCCAAGAAATAATATTCCCTTTAACTACTGCAAAACACAATTGATGAAAAAGTGGGCTTTCGCCCTTTTTTTCGCGCATCTCGCACCAGTCGTATTTACTGGTGCGCACCAAATATTTGATATTGGTGCAAGGTCTGCGTTATAATTACCCCATAACAACCAAACGCCCTGGCGATGCGACCAACATCCCAGGGCCTGGATCAGGAAAAGGGCTTCCCAATCAGCACAATTTTACTCCCTTTTCCCCAACAAGGCAAGCAATGACAACAAAAATCCTCATTCTCAACGAAATACTGGCACAGGAACAGAGCGCCAATGATATGTTGTGGATCGCTGGCTATCGCGCTCGTTTGCTCCACGAATTGACAGGTAGTAGTCTGTCGGCGGTGGGCCAACCGCCCCAGTACCAGGACGGCTGGCAAGCTGGAACCGTGTGGCTGTCCAGTGTCAGCACAAGAGAATGCCCAGTATGTGGTGATTTTGTGATCGGCGGTGCCGCGAAAATTTATTGCTCGGCCGCTTGTCGTCAGAGAGCATATAGGGAGAGAAAGGGGGCACTCGAGTGAATATAACGGAAGAATCCTTCTACATCCTGACCGACTCGCTCGTCAAGTATTTCCCACAGAAAGCCGTGGTGACTGCCCTTTTGCCTCACGGTGCCCCCCCCAACCTCGCACAGAGGTGGTGTATGTGTGAAGGAGACAGAACACTGAGCGCGAGACCCAAGCGACCGATCATCGTCTCTTCGGTGAGCGGCGGCAAGGATGGCCTTGCCCAGACATTGTGGCTAGTCGAACGGTACGGTGCAGACCGGGTCATCGTCCACCACCAGGTCATCCCGGAGCAGTGGCCCGAGACGTTCCCCTACGTCCAGGAAGCGTGTGCCGTTCTCGGCGTTCGCTTGGTGGCCCAACAGGTCATTTACGAGCACAGGCCGGACACCGAACGTGGAGTTCGTCGCCTGGCGATCTGCGACGTACACTCACCCGATGATATCGTACCCTGGGGGCAGCCGGGGGTCGTCGCTGGCGTCACTGACCTGGCTCTCCGCCGCCGTTGGCCGCCGTCGCCCAGTGTGCGATTCTGTACTCGATACTTCAAGTGCGCGGTGCTCGACGCCTGGATCGCTCGAAACCACGATTGGTTAGGCAGTGACGTCGTCGTCGCCCTGGGTGAGCGGGCAGCGGAGAGCGCACGGAGAGCGAAAAAGATGGAACTCTGGCCGCGCTTACGGCGCAAGAACTGGACAGCGTGGAACTGGTTGCCGGTGCACCAGTGGAGCCGAAGAGAGGTCTTTCGCAAGTTGCGGGATTGGGGTCTCGCGCCCCATCCGGCCTACCGTCACCAGGGGATGAGCAGCCGGCGGATGTACGACGTGGACGAGGAGGGCGGCCCACGATGTTCGTGCCGCTTCTGCATCTATGCCACGCGGGCCGATGTGTGCCACCAGGCGGAGATGGAGAGCAACAGAACGTTGTTGCGTCGCTTGATAGCTGTCGAGCGCGCCACCGGTCGCACCTGGTGGACACGCGGTAGAGCGGCGGTGGGTTTGCTCGCTCCCGCGCTGAGTACAGCCCAGGTGCAACGATGACGACGGGCACCGTCTACCTGATCCACTTTGACCGTCCCCTGGGCGACCTGGACAACCCACGCGGGCAAGCCCGGCACTACCTGGGGTACAGCGATGACCTGGAAGCCCGGCTAGAAAGACACCGCGAGGGGAACGGCGCTGCCATAATGGCAGCGGTCGTCAGGGCCGGGATCGACTGGACGGTGGCCCGCATCTGGGACGGTGACCGGGAGTTGGAACGCAGGCTAAAGAAGCGACACAATTCGCCCCGGCTATGTCCGATTTGCCAAGATGGCGGTGCCGGTAGCAGATAGAGTGATTGTGGGTGTTGGCTCAGCCTAGGTCAGGTCCCGGCGGCTCACGTATCCGGGCCGTCGGCTGACCTGGGCCAGGGCAAGCACTGGAGGAGAATTCGATGGACGTCAGACGAGCATTGATCGAAGCGTTGGATACGTTGGTGGATGCGCTGGAAACCGGCGATCTGCGAGGTCATCTCCAGGTACTGTGGGAGACGCTGGCCGGGCGGATTGCGCCGGATACGAACTGCGCGGACGTTTGCGCGCAAACATAGAGGACCGGTGACATGGCAGAAAACGTTGCCTTGAACCTGATCGACGACAACCCGTACCAGACCCGACAGACTTACGACCGGGCCAGCCTCGATGAACTGGCGGCGGACATTGTCGCTCGAGGGCTGCTCCAACCTCCGGTGGGGCGGCGGGTGGACGGTCGGGTGCAACTCGCCTTTGGTCACCGGCGCAAGCGGGCCTTTGTCCTGCTGGCACAGGAACACCCGGACTACCGACACCTGCCGCTAGAGATCAAGCAACTCTCCGACGAGGATATGGCACTGTGCGCCTGGTCGGAGAACGCCAGGCGGCGCGACGTCTCGCCGGTGGAGGAAGCCAGCGCGATCCGGCGGATGATGGACACCTTTGGCTGGACGCAAAGGTGTACGGCGGAGCGGCTGGGCCTGAGCCGTTCGGCGGTGAGCAACAAACTGCGCCTGCTGCGTCTGCCCGACAAAGCGCGAGAACAGATCGGACGGGGCGCGCTCTCCGAACGCCAGGCGTTGGCCCTGCTGCCGGTGCTGGAACTGCCGGAACCGGCTCAAGAACGCATCCGGGAAAGCTGGTGCAAGAACCGAGTACAGACCATTTTCGACGACCCACAGGACTATTCCTCTGCCACGATCAGGCGGACGGTGAACGACGTGCTACACCACGCCACCGCTGATCTGGCCGAGGCGGTCTTTGCCCCGGACGAGCCGGTGGCCGAGGGCCGGGAGGGGGTCCGCGCCGCCCGTTGTGGCGAGTGCGAGTTTCGCGTCCGGCGCGGGAAGGGAGTGCTGTGCGGAGATGTGCAGTGCCACGACGTCAAAGAAC
>JAAEQG010001347.1 GCA_024231775.1 bacterium | reverse complement strand
GCCGCCGTACTACGATCCGGAGGCGTTGACTCAGGATCGGGTGATAATCGCCGCGTTCGACACCGGAGCAGATCTGCCGACCGGCCGCAACCGCGTGGCCCAGATCCACGTACAAATCCGTGGGAACCGAACGCCCGACTACGTCGTCCAACTCCATGTCGCCGCGTCAACAGACGGCGAGCCCATAGAGGCCAGCGCAACCGCGTCAACCGCGACGAAGGGAGAAGACTCGTGAAGTCCAAGATCAAAAGCGTCCTGCTCATAACCGCGTGCTGTGTGGCTGCGGCTGGCCTGCTCGTGTCAATACTGATGCCCACACTAAGCCGATCCCGCAGCGGCGGAAGACAGGTGGCCAAAGCCCCTCAAGAGCAATCCTCTCCGATGCCGTCGCCAGTCGCTGGGTTCGCTCCGTCCCCTCTCCCCTTGGAACACGAAATTAACCTGAACACCGAATACGGCATGGGAGAATCATCCCACGACGGACCTCCGAAGTCCTCGGGCGACTGGACGGATATGGACACCAGACTCACGGTGGAGGAGTTGGAGAAGCTGCCTGCCCTGGGATACGCCAGCGCACCTCGCAGGAAGGCCAAGTCGCGCCGCCGCGGGGCAACCAGCACGCCTCGGGGCGTGGCGGACACTGCGTTAGGAATCCTCACCCTCCGCGGACATGGTGGGAATGCGTCGCGGGCGGCACAGATGCGCGAGCACGCTGCTTCGGGGTCGTTTCCCTCGCCGGACGAAGAGCTTTGGATCATTCAGCGGCCGGAGCAGCCCGATCCGATGCCGCGCGACGATCGGCCCGGATGTGGCACTCTCGTCTGCAAGCGGGAGGATAAGGAGATTCCCCTGCCGCTCAAGCACACCGACGTGGACGCGTCAATCAGCGGGTACATCGCCACCGTCGAAGTCACCCAGCAGTATCACAACCCCTACGACGGCAAGATCGAAGCGGTCTACGTCTTTCCGCTGCCGCAGAACGCCGCGGTCAACGAGTTCGTCATGACCGTCGGCGAGCGGCGCATCCGCGGTATCATCCGCGAGCGAAAGGAGGCGGAGCGGGTCTACAACGAAGCCAAGCGCCAGGGCTACGTGGCTTCGCTGCTCACTCAGGAGCGGCCTAACGTGTTCACCCAGTCGGTGGCCAACATCGAATCGGGCAAGAACATCGACATCAACATCAAGTACTTCAACACGCTGGCCTACGCCGACGGT
>JAAEQG010001346.1 GCA_024231775.1 bacterium | reverse complement strand
TACGATCCTGGCCCTGGAGTGTGGCAGCGTTTTGGGGCCTCCGATGGACTTGGCTCCGACTCCGTCTTGACGATCCACTTAGAGCCTGGTGGCGCGCTTTGGTTCGCCACCTTGGGCGATGGGGCCGTTCGTTACGACCCCGACACCGGGGCATGGCAGCGCTTCGCCGCATCCGATGGATTGGGGTCCGACCACGTCTTGGCCATCCATCAAGAGCCTGGCGGTGCGCTATGGCTAGGAACTTCAGGCGGTAGCGCCGCTCGCCACGACCCCAACACCGGCGTGTGGCAGCGCTTTGCCGCCCCGCATTGGGAGTCGTCCACCGACGTGATGGCCATCCATCAAGAGCCCGCTGGAGCACTTTGGTTCGGCACCAGGGGCGGTGGCGCCACTCGCTACGACCCCGACACCGGGGCGTGGCAGCGCTTCGCCGCATCTGACGGACTCGGCTACGACGACCTTTGCGCAATCCACCAGGAACCCGCTGGAGCGCTTTGGTTCGCTACAGCAGGCCGCGGCGCGTTTCGCTACGAACCGGGCTCTGGGGCGTGGCAGCGCTTCGGTGAATCCGACGGGCTGGGATCAGACTACGTTTGGGCGATCGACTCAGAGCCTGGTGGCGCGCTTTGGTTCGGCACCGACGGCGGTGGCGCGGTTCGCTTCGATCCCGGCACCGGGGAATGGCAGCGCTTCGCAACCCACGATGGGCTGGGGTCCAATTACGTCAAGGCCATCCTCCGCGGAGCCGGTGGCGCGCTTTGGTTCGGCACTGCTGCCGGTGGAGCCGCTCGCTACGACCCCGGCACCGGGGCATGGCAGCGTTTCGGTGCTTTGCAAGGGCTGGGGTCCGACTACGTCAGGACCATCTATCAGGAGTCTGAGGGGGCGCTTTGGTTCGGCACATTTGACGAGGGCGCTGCTCGCTATGATCCCAGCGCCGGGAAATGGCAGCACTTCGGCGCATCCGACGAGATGGGATCCGACCGAGTCAGGGCCATCCACCAAGAGCCCGGAGGCGCACTTTGGTTCGGCACATTCGGCGATGGCGCTGTACGCTACGATCCCGGCACCGGGGCGTGGCAGCACTTCGGCGTCTCCGACGGGCTAGGCGACAAGGACGTATGGGCTATCCACTCAGAACCTGGAGGCGCGCTCTGGTTTGGTACGGCAGGCGGAGGCGCCACTCGCTACGATCCCGGGACAGGGGTGTGGCAGCGCTTCGGCGCATCCGACGGGATGGGATCGGACTACGTATGGGCCATCCACTCAGAGCCCGGGGGTGCGCTTTGGTTCGGCACCAGAGGGGCTGGCGCCACTCGGTATGATCCCCAAACCGGCACGTGGCAGAGGGTAAACCTCGGGAAGGATCTGCAGAGGAGGGCAACCCTGAGCCCTTTGACAGCGTCTCCAAGCGGTCAGGTTCCCGACAATCGACGTTTCGCAATGGATACCGGCTGGTCGGCATTTCGCTCAACATCCGGGGAGGGCCCTGGCGCATTTCTCCCCGGAGATGGCGGGTTGTTCGCTGTGCTGGCCCAGGGTCAAGCTGTAGCCTTCGTGCCTCTGAATTCACCCAACGAACCCCGATTGGTCCACGGCCTACCTCTCAAGCAACCCCGAGTCTTTGCGGCCGATTCCTCCGGGAACCTGTGGATAGGTGGCGCCCACGGCGTGCTGCGTCATATCCCTGGCAACCCAGCCCACGAGACAGGGCAGCCCTTTACGAACCAGGCCCCCGCCGGCAGACCCGGCTCCG
>JAAEQG010001345.1 GCA_024231775.1 bacterium | reverse complement strand
GGCGACCCCTTTGCACTCGTTTCCCAGGACAGCCTCTTTGCCTTTCTGCAAGACCTGACCGCCATCCAACCCTACTCCGGCTGGCGCAACTCGGCCACCGAGGGAGAAGTCGAGGCGCTGGATTACGTCACCGCCAGGCTTGGCGAACTCGAATACCTGCACAGCCTGGGGCCAGAATTGGAACGCCAGAGCTTTCACGTCTTTCTGGCCACCGAACTGTGGGAGACCCGCATCCACCTGACCGTGGACGGCCAGGAGATCGAGGTCCCCGCCGACAGCCTGCGCGGCCCCCGCGACGACGTCACCCAGGCGCTGCGCTTTGACTCGGACGGGACCCTCAACGACTCGAACCGCGACCCGGCGGTCGTCGAGGGGGCGGTGGTGCTGGTCCGTTCCGCCGACGAAATTAGCGCCCTGGGCCAAGGCGACGTGCGCGACAAAATAGTCTTCCTGGACTATGCCGCCATAGACCGCACCGTGCAGGGCAGAAGACAGGCCACACAAACCGCCTCGGATCTGTTGTCCAAGGGGCCGGCCGGATTGGTACTGATTACCAGCTTTTCCAACCAACCCAACGAGAGCCACGGTGCCTTTGTCGGGGACGTGAGCGTTATGAACCATGTGGAAACAAGCCCCGCTCCACCCACCTTGTACGCCCGCCTGGAAGACCTGTCGCCAGCGGGGATCGAAAGCTGGGACGACCTGGCGCGGATCGAAACCGCCCGCCTCACCTGGGACGCCGACGTCTTTTCCCCGGGCGACTCGGGCAACCTGGCAGTCCGCATCCCCGGCAAAGACCCCTCGCGGGCCGTCATCCTGGGCGCGCACATCGACAGCCCCAACTCCCCAGGCGCTATGGACGACGGCAGCGGTTCCGTCGTCCTGCTAGAAGTGGCCCGCGTTCTGAACGCAGCGCGGGTTCAGCCGCCCACCGACCTCTACCTGGTCTGGTTCGGCAGCGAGGAACTTGGGGCATACGGCTCCT
>JAAEQG010001344.1 GCA_024231775.1 bacterium | reverse complement strand
TCGTTCCAGTACGACGATCTGGACCGGCTGACGTATGCCCACGCCAACGGCAACGTCACCAGCCAGGGTGGGTACACGCGCGAGTATGAATACGACGAGATCGGGAACATTGACGCGCGCAAGAACGACGGGGTGACGGTGGACTATGATTATCCACCGTCTGGCCTCAACAGCGTTCACCCGCACGCTGCCACAACCACCGGCAGCAGCAACTCGTACAGCTACGACGACAACGGCAATATGAGCACCCGCACGGAGAACGGCGAGACCTACAACCAGGTATTCAACGTCGAGAACAAGTTGGAGAGCGTCACAGTGGACGGCGAGACGACGACGTTCGTCTACGACGGCGACGGCAACCGGGTACTGCGGACCGGGCCGGACGGGACCCTGACTGCATACATCGGCGGGTACTATGAGGTCACGGAGGCCACTATCGGCGAGGTGGGATACATCGACGACACGCTGACCCATTCGCCCCAGACGATCGTGCTCGATCATTCTTACGTCAATCCGGTCGTCTTTGCCCAGCCCATCTCTTTCGACGGTGCGAATACGTCGGTGACCCGCATCACCAACGTGCAGTCCGACCGCTTTACGCTCTACGTGGACGAAGCGCCAGACCACGACGGCGCTCATACCACGGAAGCGGTCGGTTACCTGGTGCTGGAAGCGGGAAGCTGGCAACTGGCCGACGGCACGTTGCTGGATGTAGGCACGCTGAACACCAACGCGACGGTGGGCAAGCAAGTCACCAATCAGTGGGTGCACGTTGACCTGAACCTACCCTTTTCCGCCGCGCCGGTGGTGGTGAGCCAGGTGCAGACGAACAACGATACGCACTGGGTCAAGACCCGGCAGCAAAACGTGGTCGCCAGCGGTTTCGACGTGGCGCTGGAAGAGGACGACGGGCAGACGGCGGCCCACGGCAGTGAGACCGTCGGGTGGCTGGCGATAGAGGCCGGGGAGGGAGAGTGGAACGATCACAACTACAAGGCGGCCAACACCTCGAACGCAGTGACGCACAACTGGTACACGATCAACTTTGGAGCAGGAACCTTTACGCAAGCGCCGCGATTCGTGGCCGGGCTGGCGACGTATGACGGCGGCGATGGCTCCTACCTGCGCTACGACCGCGCTAGCCTGACGGCCAGCGGGGTGCAGCTAAAGGTCGAGGAGGATACGACCCAGGACAGCGAGACGAACCACACGACGGAGGTGGTGAGTTATCTGGCTGTGCAGGGGGATGGGACGCTGACGGTGCAGGCGATCACCAAGTATTACTATGCCGCCGGACAGCGGGTTGCAATGAGGCGGGATGGTGTGGTACAATACCTCCACGGTGATCATCTTGGCTCGACCAGCCTGAGCACCGACGCAAACGGCGCTGTGGTGGCGCGGCAGTTGTACTATCCCTATGGGGAGGAACGGTGGAGCAGCGGCACATTGACAAGCGACTATGGGTTCACGGGGCAGCGGCGGGACGTGGGGATCG
>JAAEQG010001343.1 GCA_024231775.1 bacterium | reverse complement strand
GGGAGCCTCCGCTGGCGGAGATTCGGCTGGAGGTGAATTTGTCGCGCATACTCTATCGTGGGACCATACCAGGGTCTATCCTTTCCGGCGATCCCGAGCCTAGCAGGGGTTGCGGATGCTATCAAGGCCATAAGGACGGTAAGCTTGACCTCTGTCGGAACTCTGCAGCTCGTCAAGGTCCCTCTGAAACAGGGGCAGCAACTCCTACCCCAGCAGGTTGCGGCCAGCGCTTGGAATGCGGACCCAACCCCCACCAAAGGTGGGGCACGGTGGCGATTTCATCCGGCCGTTGCAGGCTGTTCCCGTAGGCTGTCGGCCAGCAGCAGATTGATGAGGTTCTCAGTGCTCACGCCGCGTATCCGCGCCAGCTCAACAAATCTCACCTAAATCTGAACCCGATCTTGGGACGATTTAAATTTTCCGAGTCCCTAACACCAGGGCCCGGCCAACGCTCAGCCGCACCCGCCCGGCGAGATAGTATTCCAGCTTAGGAGCAACCACGACGCACGGGCTGAGTTCGAAGTCGGTGTCCATGGCCAACTGCATGATGTGGGCTGACCCGGATTCGGATGCTGAGTCGCTGTCGTCTGTGCTGTACTCGATCTCTGAGGGGGTGGCAGTGGTCACGGTCCAGTGGTCAAGATCGCAGTCGAAATGGCCGTTGGCAAGCAGGTTGCCCGGGTCGGACCGGAAGGCAAGCCCGAAGTCGTCACCACCAGTGCCGTCACCGTCACCATCAAGCGGGTTGCCGGCCAAGTCGTAGATGCTGGTCGAACCACACACCAGGAGGCGACGCTGGGCGGCAGCCAGGGCGTGTTCGAGAACAACGGTGGCGGTGTTGGTGAGGTCGTCATAGGTCACAGTGTAGATGGTCGCGGCCTCGTCGTCGCCTAACAGGTCGCCACAGGCGTCGGTCTGGAAGTCGAAGTCGGGCCCTGGGTAGATGATTCGGTAATTATCTGGGTTGGTGACGTCGTCGGGATCGCTGTCTCCGGAGGGATCCTGGACCGGCTCGGAGAAGGTGACCAGAACCTGGAATATCGGATCAAGCGCGGTTTCGCAGTCAGAGAGCTCGCCGTCGCCGGTTCCCAACACAGTGTCGACCAGAGTGATCGTGGGCGGTTGATCATCAAGGCTGGTCTCTTCACTGGCGTCGTTGTTGCCTGTATCAGGATCGCTGACCCCGGAGCTAACACTGGCATTGTTGGTTATCGATGCCGGAGGCTCGGGGTCGACGAGTACGGTGATTGTGTACTCGGCGCTGCTGCCTGCGACGATGGTGCCGAG
>JAAEQG010001342.1 GCA_024231775.1 bacterium | reverse complement strand
TTGCTCGGCTCGGGTTCCGTCCGCTGTGGAACGGGCGGCGTGCCCACCGGCGAGACGACCGGCCCCGGTCTCCAGCAGCCCCAGACAGCTTGTGAAGAAGACCCCGCGTAAGAGTAGCTCATCCCCCGCCTCCGCCCCTAAGCGCAAGCCCCGGCGGACATCGATTCTGGCAGGCGATGCCTCGACCCTCAAAGAGGTGCTCGGGGAGATTTCTGCCGCCGATCGGTTCGCTTTCGATACCGAGTTCGTGATGGAGGATCGCTACGAAGCGGAGGTCTGCCTGATCCAGGTCGCCACCGAGTCCATGGTAGCGATCATCGACCCCCTGGCGGGGTTGGACGACTCCGGCTTCTGGGAGTTGGTCGCCGACGAGAACATCGAGAAGGTCGTCCACTCCGGCGCCGAAGACTTGGCTTTGTGTTTTCAGCACATCGGCAAAGTGCCCCGCAACGTCTTCGACCTGCAGATCGCCGCGGGGCTGGCAGGACCGGATTACCCACTCAGCCTGATGAAGCTGGTACGGGCCACCTGCGGCGTACGCCTGCATAAATCGCAGACCCTTACCGACTGGCGCCGGCGACCGCTCACGGATGCCCAGCTTCAGTACGCCCGTGATGACGTAGCCTATCTGCTGTCCGCGCGGCGAACCATCGGACGGAAGCTGGAGCGCAAGGAGCGGATGGACTGGGCTCGAGAGGAGTTCGCCAGATTCGAGAGACCGGAGACCTATCATCGTCCGGAAACTGAACAGGCCACTCGACTCAAAGGCGCGGGCTCGCTCGACGGCACTGGACTGGCTATCGCTCGGGAGCTGCTCAAGGTCCGCGAGGATTTCGGCAGGCAGTTCAATCGTCCCCCGCGAGTGATTCTCAAAGACCACCTGATCGTGGAAATCGCCCGACACCGGTGGACGACACCCGCACAGATTCGCGGCCTGCGCAGCCTCCAGCTCTCCAACGCGGGCATAAACCGGCTCGCCCAGGCGGTTAAGCGCGGGGTAGATGCGCCCCCGGTCGATCGTCCGGAATCGCGTGCTCCCGAGATGGACACCGCGGAGGAAGCCGCCCTGATCTCCCTGGCCACCGCGGTCGTACGGGACTACTGCCAGCGAAACGACATCGCGTATCAGTTGGCTGCTACCAAGCTGTCTATCCGCCTGCTCACTCACACTCACACGCGAAAGGCCGACGACAACGGATCCCCCCTGCTGAACGGCTGGCGTGGGAAAACCGTGGGGAACCTGCTGACGGCGCTGTTCTCCGGCAAAGTCCACGTCGGGGTCCGCCGTCGCGGACGGTCCGTCCGCATGATGGTCGAGTGACCCACCCCTCCTGATTCGTCCCCCACCTCGAAATCCGCCCGCAGATCGGATCAACGATATGGGCTCCCCGAGCCCTCTGGACTCAGAATGCGCCCCTCGCCTTGACCCGACGTATCGCCGACCTCTACAGTGGGGGCAGGCCGCCGGCGGGCGGAGATTCGACAGGTTCACTGCGGAGGCAGGATGTGAGTGCTCGGACCCGCGTACTGAGTTTGGCTTGGCTGATGGGATGGGTTTGCCTTGCGGGCTGCAAGCCCGCCCCGTCCACAGATTCTCCAGCGCAAGAGGCGGCATCCACCCTGGCCTCACCGCCGAACATCGTGCTGATCACGCTGTGTACGTTTCGTTCCTCACACATGGGAGCGGCGGGGTACGCTCGAAACACGACTCCGTACCTCGATTCGCTGGCGACGAGGGGCACGTTCTTCGAGAATGCCTTCAGCGCCTCGTCGTGGACCAAGCCCGCGACAGCGAGCATCCTTACCGGCCTGACGCCGAACGTGCATCGGATGACCGACTACTACGACCGCAGCGAGATACTCGGCGGCGGATTCACCCCGAACCGTGTTCTGGCGGACGACGTGGTCATGCTCCCGGAGAGTATGCGCGCAGCCGGCTACGCGACCTGCTGTCAGATCAACAACATCAACGCTGGAAGCTTCTTCAACCTGACTCAGGGCTTTGACCATACCGGCGCCCACGATCTGAATGTCGATACCCCAACGATGATCGCCCGCTTCGGAGATTGGCTTGGCGGGGTGGACAGCAAGCGACCGTTCTTCTTCTTCATGCTCACTCGCGACACCCACATCACCTACGATCCGGACTACGCTCACTATCTCGAGTTCAACCGCGCGGCTGAACCGGTCGTACCCTCCGAGTATCCCCGCTACCCACCGGCCCTCTACCAGAGAATCAAGACCCTGCGCCGCGAGAAAGCGTCCATTCCCGACGAACTCAAGCAGCGTTGGATCGATCTCTACGATGCCGAACTCGCCCAGCTTGACCACGCCCTCGAAGCCGTAGCCGCAACTCTCCGCCGGACGGGGCGGGAGTCCAACACCATCATCATCATCACCGCCGATCACGGCGAGCGCTTCTTCGAACACGGGGGCGTCGGACATGGCGGAGCCCTGGACGAACCGGTACTGCGGATCCCCATGATCTTCACCGGCCCCGGAGTCCGCGCCGGACAACGCCTCCCGCAGGTGGTCCGCAGCATCGACCTCTATCCGACCATCATGTCCCTGGCTGGCGTAGAGGCGCCCGTCCTGCTTCAGGGAGTCGACCTTACCCCGCTCCTGATTGGCGAGACGGCGGACTTCCCCGAGCTGACCGCATTCAGCAGCAACGAAGCCAAGAAGGGATCCTACCACGCGGTGCGGGACCGGCGCCACAAGCTCTGGGTTCAGCCGGACGGTCGGCGTCGGCTTTTCGACCTCGACGAGGATCCGGGAGAATCGCGCGACGTGCTGGAGGACAAACCGGAGATCGCCACCGAACTCGACGAAATCCTCCTGGGGTGGCGGGATCAGGAAGAGAACCTGCGCGAGTTCGTCCGCCAGGGCGGTAGCCGCACCCTCACCCCCGAAGTGCTCGAACAGCTCCGCGCCCTGGGCTACATCCAATAAGCATCACCAACTTCATCGCCGGGCGGAAGTGCACGGCGTCCGCCAGGTTGTCACTTCGCTGGTGAGCTGCCCCCCCGTCCTAGCACATTTGCCTCTTCTTCGGCAATCATTTGACATCGTGTCTCTTCTCGAAGATCAAATCGCCGCCCTTCGAGAACACCCAGAGGTAGACCTCGTTGTACATTGAGCGCGGGTCGAGCCGCTTGCCTCGCCAAGCTTCATGCTCACAAGTCTCGTTGAGTGGAAGAGCGCCCTCCAGCGACTCCGAACCACTGGGTCTCAAGACCAGCTCCATGCCCTTCGTGTTCTTGCTTTTAGAATGCCAGTTTCTGGAGAGGTCAGATGGGGACAGTGCGCCACGTCGAGTTCCTGCCTGGCGAAAGAGAAAGCCCGCGAAGGGCCACGCGCTGCGCCGAGGCGGTGAGAACATATCGTTCTTCCCGTAAACGACCACGTAGACGGTGTTCTCCTTCGGTTGCTCATTCTCGAGTTTGAGCGTGAATACGAACTGTGCGAGTTCGCGGTCAACCTTGAAGCCGGATAGCGAGGCTGAGATTGTCGGCCTCTCGTCGGAGCTACTTGGGACCTTGGACGCAACGATAATGGCCACAACAACCATTAGGGCGATGAAGGCGAGAATGAGCCCGAAGATAAGCTTGAAGAACTTTTTGAACATGCCTTGTCACCTCTGATGCGATTACGCCGATTGTCCATAGCTTGTCCGAGAGCAACCACGCCGTCAAGGTCGCCAGTCTGGACGGGAGGCAGAAAAGGGGTCACCCATTGGCCTCTCCTTTGGCAAGTCAGAATGCTCCCCCGGGCGTTCGTCTTGTGTTGCGTCGAACGCCGATTGCTGCCGATCATGATGCTTACTGCCTTTGGTACGCGCCCCGGTCTTCACCTGCCTGGCTATCGTCCTCCGCGGAACCACTCGACGAACCGCGCCAGACCGGTAGCCAACTCCATGCTGGGTTCGTATCCCAGATCCTCGCGGGCCCGGGTAACGTCGGCGTAGGTCTGACGAACGTCCCCGGGCTGGAGGGGCAGGCGCTCGATGACCGCCTTCTTGCCCAGGGCGTTCTCCAGCGACGCGATCAGGTCACCAAGCGCGATCGGCGTGGATTCCCCCAGGTTGTAGATGTGATAACCTCCGCAGCGGTCGAGAGCGGCGAGGGTCCCGGCGACGATGTCATCGATGTACGTGTAGTCGCGCATCATGCTACCGTCGCCAAACACGGGAATCGGCTGGCCGGCCTCGATCAGCCGGGCGAACTTGTGGATCGCCAGATCCGGTCGCTGGCGGGCTCCGTACACGGTGAAGAAGCGCAGGCAGGTGATGTTCAGGTCATACAAGTGTCCGTGTGCATGACAGAACAACTCGCCCGCCTTCTTGGTGGCGGCGTAGGGTGAGATGGGATAGTCAACGATGTCGGTCTCGCTGAACGGGACCTTCTCGTTGTTCCCGTAGACGCTGGAGCTGCTTCCGAAGATGAACCGCTTGACTGCGTGTTGACGGGCGGCTTCGAGGAGCACCAGCGTACCGGTCACGTTGACGTCCTGATAGACCAAGGGCTGCTCGAGCGAGGGGCGCACACCGGCACGGGCTGCCAGATGAACGATGGCGTCCACGCCCGCCACCGCCCGATCGACACAACCCGCGTCGCGAATGTCCCCCTCGACCAAGGAGAAGCGTGGGTTCTGCAGGCAGGTTGAGAGATTGGCCCGTTTGACCGCGGGGTCGTAGAAGTCGTCGAAGCTGTCCAGCGCCACCACATCATCGCCACGGTCCAGCAGAGCTTCGCATAGATGCGAGCCGATGAACCCCGCGCCTCCGGTGACCAGTATCTTAGCCATGTCGCTATCGCTCCACGCCGCGCCATCCCGTCAACCCGGGACAGCTTGAACCTCCCCTATGCGCGTCAACCCTGCTTCAATCTGAAGTACGACGCTCGGGAAGTGGAAGTCTACCGCAGAATGCGACGACGTGCAGCATCCCCACCGCGCCGGGGCGCTCGGGTAAGCCCTGCCTACCCGTGGTAGACAGCAAAGACGCACGGGCAAACAAGTTTGCCCATGGCACCCGACGCAGCCCTTCTGGAATGACACTGGCCGCAACGTCCCGCGACCAGCTTTGCTCAGTCGGTCCTGCGCCGGCCAAGCGAACCCGAATTGGGGCGGCCGATGCAATGGTATTCAAAACCATGCTTCTTCATGATCCGCGGCTCGTAGAGATTGCGGCCATCGAAGACCAGCGGATGGCGCAGTTGTCGCTTCATGCGTTCGAAGTCGGGCATGCGGAACTCGGGCCAGTCGGTGAAGATGACCAGCCCATCCGCACCTTCGAGCGGCCCGTAGCAGTCATCGAACGCCTCCAGGTCACTCCCCAGGGCAGCCCGGGTGTTGTCCATCGCCTCGGGATCGAACGCACGGATCTTCATGCCCCGGTCCTGGAACATGCGGATCGCCGCAATGGCGGGAGACTCGCGCACGTCGTCGGTCCGCGACTTAAACGCCAGCCCCCAGACCGCCAGCGTCGTCTCCGCGCACGCGTCGCCGAAGTAGTCCAGAATCCGGTTGGCGAACAGGATCCGCTGACGTTGATTAACCGCATGAACGGACTGGGCGATGGACATGGGAAAGTCCACCTCCTCCCCCATCGCGATCAGCGCCGTCACGTCTTTCGGGAAACACGAGCCCCCATAGCCCACTCCGGGATAGAGAAACGCCGGGCCGATCCGCGAGTCCGAACCCATGCCCCGACGCACCGACTCCACGTCCGCGCCGAACCGTTCGCACAGACCGGCGATCTCGTTGACGAACGATATTCGGGTGGCCAGCATGGCGTTGGCGGCGTACTTGGACATCTCCGCGCTGGCGGGGTCCATCACCAGAAAACGCTCGACCTTGCGCATGAACGGAGCGTAGATCTCCTTCATGATCTCCACGACCGCGGGATTAGTCGTACCGAAAATCACCCGGTCCGGCCGGGTGAAGTCCTCGATGGCCGCCCCTTCCTTGAGAAACTCGGGGTTGCTCACGTAATCGAAGTCATGCTCGGTATGCTTTTCGACCGCGGCGATCACCTTCTTGTGCGTACCCACCGGAACGGTGCTCTTCATCACCACGATGCGATAGCCGTCCATGTGCCGGCCAATGCCCTCCGCCACCTCGAGGATCGCGGAAAGATCCGCCGATCCGTCGGCCGCCGGCGGCGTGCCCACCCCGATGAACAGCACCAGCGATGACTTAACCGTCTCGGCCCAATCCGTGGTGAACTGCAAGCGCCCCGCCTTGACATTGCGCTTGACGATCTCGAGCAGACCCGGTTCGTAGATCGGAACCCCGCCCTCCTTAAGGTCCTTGATCTTCTGTTCGTCCTTGTCCATGCAGGTGACGTGGTTGCCGCCATCCGCGAGGCAAGCCCCTGCCACCAAGCCCACGTATCCAACACCAGCCATCCCTACCTTCATGGTTTCACCTGTTCAAAGAGTCGTGTGTGCGTACGACGCATGGCGCGGATTATAGCGGCGGGCGTCGTCCCCGCCAGAGGATGCACCTCCAACCGCCGTCGGAGATCTCAATCGCCCGCCGAGTTGCGTCGCGCAGCCTCGCGGACGGTGGCCAGAACGACGTGCCATCCCTCGATCGCGGGATCAAACTCGTACTGCAAAACGTCGGCGATCAGCACAAAATCACGCGCCGCCAAGGCCTCACGCACCTGATTGAGCGGGGCCAGCGCACCGTTCAGCGCTTCGGCGAGCGGGCGGTCGTCCACGACGAGGACCCCCGGGTCCAGGCCCAGCAGTGCTACGGCATTGAGGATAGCGGAGTTCACCTGCTGCCATCTCCGGCAGCACTCCCCCAGCACCCGAGTCCCCTCGTCACTGTCACCCCGGGTGAGCAGTTCGATCGCCTCGGTCCGGTGGGCGTCCGCCTCAGTCAGCAGCCCTTGGCAATCGTCCAGCGCCTCGCAGACCACCCGTCGGGGGTCCGCAGTGATGAAATCGAAGCGGTCGAAGGTTTCGGCGGCCCGGCCAAGAGTATCCCCATACTCCTCTCCGGTGATATCCAGGCCGTCTGCCCGGACGCCCATCACCATCCGCGCGGAGCCGCACAGGCTGGCCCGGACCTCGTCCAGCAGCTCACCGACCGTCCCCGCCGCATCGAGACCCGATTCAAAGCTCAGGTCATCAACATATACGTGTACGCTCATCTCGTGGCACTCCTCGCCGCCCACGCAACCTCTCTCTAGTTATCGGCACTTGGCGCCGCGTGAATCCAGCCGAGCTGCCCAGGCATCGCCCGGCGCAGAGTGCATAGCACGTCTATCAGCCCATCAGGCCACACACACCCCTCCCTGTCAGGGAGGGGTTGGGGGAGGGTCAAGAGGCTCCAAACCTACCCCCTCACCCAACCTCTCCCCAGCGGGGAGAGGGGTCTGCCCACCCTGTGCTGCGCAGAGGATGGGGCACCCGGGCTAGCTCAACCTGCGCCAGCCGGGGAATCGGGTTGGACGAACGGTGGAGGAACCTTCCAATCACCCAGGAATCCCAGCAGGTCGCTCACCACGGGGACGCGCGGCAGCGCGTAGGTCTCCCCGTAAGCTACCCCCGCGGATGCGCCTTCGAATCCGGCGGCTGAACGAACGTAATGAACCAACCGCTCCCAGCGAGCCCCGTCGAACTGCGACCGATAGCAGCGGATGGCTTCGAGCTTGCGCTCCAGGGTATCGGAGATGTCCACCACGAAGCGGCTGGGCCAGTGCGGGATCTCCGCGGACATTGGCACCGGGCGATAGACCAGGTGATCCACCCGGTACGGCGCCGTGCCGTCGAAGCGATCATCCCACTTGGTCAACTGGGCATAGAAGCGCGCCGCTTCGGTGATAAGCTGCGACTGGTAGTGATCGGGCGACGCCGCCGGAGTACGCCCAGCCATGCCCACCAGGATTCGCGGGCGATAGCGACGCAGAAAGGTGGCTACGGCGTAGCGCGAATCCGGCGAATCCATCAGCTCACGGTTGGGCAGCTCCAGTGTCTCACAGACCGCTGCCCCAAGAACCTCCGCCGCCTGGGTCGCTTCCGCCGCACGCATCTCCGGCGTGCCCCGAGGCGTGGGTTCGCCGGAGGTCATGTGCAGCATGCCCACTCGGTAGCCCAAATCAACCGTTTTTGCTATAGTTCCCCCCATCCCGATCTCCAGGTCATCGGGATGCGGTG
>JAAEQG010001341.1 GCA_024231775.1 bacterium | reverse complement strand
TTTACATCCCGAGGGACTTCATCCTGCACGCGGCGTCGCTCCGTCAGGCTTTCGCCCATTGCGGAATATTCGTTGCTGCAGCCACCCGTAGGTGTCCGGGCCGTGTCTCAGTCCCGATGTGCCGGGTCATGCTCTCACACCCGGTACCCGTCGCAGCCTTGGTAGGCCGTTACCCCACCAACAAGCTGATAGGAAATGGGCCGATCTCAGACCGCCGGAACTTTGCCCGCATGAACATGCGATCACGCGGGATCATCAGGTATTACCGGCACTTTCGCAAAGAGACCGAAGTCTCGCCGCTATCCCTGAGTCCGAGGTACGTTACCCATTCATTACTCACCCGTTCGCCACTAACTTCCCTTCAAGTTACCCATCCGGGAGTCCGTTCGACTTGCATGCCTTAGCCACGCCGCCAGCGTTCGTTCTGAGCCAGGATCAAACTCTTCAGTTTCAATCGTTTCCAAACGTCACCGACGAATCGGAGACGGTCAGATTCTCAAACTGGGGCTTACACTTCTCTGCGCTCGCGAGAAGGTAAGTAGGCTCGACCCAAGGGTCGAACCATTACTCCGTGTTCCGGGGAACGAAATGCACCCCGGACACGTCCCCTCCGCAGCGGCAAGTAGCGCCCGCTATGGAGGAGTCACATCCTCACGACGACAGACCTGTTCACTTGTCAAAGAGCACACCCGAAACATCACGATTCGGGCAAGAGGGTAATGCTACCTCATCCCGAGAGGCTGTCAACCCGTACTCTCGATTCTTCAAAAAAAAACTGACCGCCCCGCACGGTCCCTCCGCGTCGCGCTGGCCCACCTCCCTGCCCCCCGCCGCCGCTGCACCGTAGGGGCGTAGTGCCGGCGAGCGGGCGGAACCACTCCCCATGGCGACCAGGACGGTCATAACCAAGCCTGATTACTTGAGTTACGTCCCCTCTCCCATCAGGGTGCGCATCCATAACCCACGCGGTACCGATGACCGCAGCAGCTACAATCGCAGAGTCCGCCGCCAATCATAGTGTTCGCGGATGTGCTCGACCGCGGCATGAGAAACGCTGGGAAGCTGCTTCAAGTGCTCGAGGATCGCCCTCGCCCAAGCTTCCGCTGAGTCAGCAAGCGTAAGCCCCGAGAAGCTGATGCCCTCAGCACCAACCGAGGTCGAGAGCACCGGTCGGCCCATCGCCATAGCCGTGAGGATCTTGATCCGGATCCCAGAACCCTCCAACAGAGGCACCACGAACAAATGGGCTCGATGAATGTAGGGGCGTTCGTCATCCACGTATCCCGTAACAATCACATTCTCGCCGGCTAGGCGCTGGATCGCCGGAGGCGGGTTCTTGCCCACAATGTAGAACTTCGCGCGCGGATTAGCTCGGGCGACCGCCGGCCAGACGTGCTCGCAGAACCACTGCACACCGTTGGTGTTCGGCGGCCAGGCCATGTTCCCCACGCACACCAGCGACTCGGGCTCCACCTGCTCTACGCGACCGCAGTGATACCTGTCCATATCGACGAACGGAGCGAGCACAGCCGGAGCCGGCTGAACCCCGGCTGCAGCCAGCACCTCAGCATCGCGCGGGGAGATCATCCGTACGTCGTTCACCTGCCGAACCAGCTCGAGTTCATAGCGGCGGAACAGCTTCGCCTCGCGTCGCAGCACGGCGCGATAGAAAGGGTTTGAGTCACCAACCGCCAGCCGTTCGAGCAGCTCGTATTCCACGTTGTGTTC
>JAAEQG010001340.1 GCA_024231775.1 bacterium | reverse complement strand
GGGGTGGGGATGCGGCGCGCGGAGGTACAGACCGGGTACGTGGTCGACAGATCAGACCGGGTACAGGGTTTACAGTCGCGTGGGTCAAACTCGGGCACCGAGGAGGTACTACTCGATGCCCTGGAGCGAGACAACAGCCATGACGGAACGACTGCGGTTTATCGCGGATCTGGAGAGTAATCTGTACACGATGACGGAGCTGTGTGCCCGTCACAGCATCAGCCGTCCGACGGGCTACAAGTGGTCGGATCGCTGGGTCGCCGACGGGGTGGACGGTCTTAAAGACCGTTCTCGTGCGCCGTTGCATTGCCCTCACCGGACGGAAGCGCCTGTTGTCGAGGCGCTCTTGGCGGCCCGGCGGCAACACCCTCGGTGGGGGCCTCGGAAGCTGTTGGCGTATCTGCGCCGGAGGCATCCGGAGTGGGATTTGCCGGCAGCCAGCACGGCTGGGGACATCCTCAAGCGGCATGGTCTGGTGGAGCCACGTCGTCGGCGTCGGCGGCGGCAGCACCGGGGCCTGTCGCAGACCGAGGTGAAGTCTGCGAATGATCTGTGGACGTGCGACTTCAAGGGGGAGTTTCGCACCGGCGACGGTCGGTACTGTTACCCGCTGACAGTGGCTGATCTGTACAGCCGTTATCTGCTGGGCTGCGAGGGCCGGACTTCGACGGCCTCCGCTGGTGCGCGCTCGGTCTTCGAGGACCTATTCCGCAAGAATGGGCTTCCGAAAGCGATCAAGAGCGATAACGGGAGCCCCTTCAGTTCGCCGGCTCTGTGCGGTCTGTCGCGGCTTTCGGTGTGGTGGATCAAGCTGGGGATCGAGCCGGTGCTGATCGATCCGGGCCATCCCGAGCAGAATGGCTCTCACGAGCGTATGCACCGGACTCTGAAGGCGGAGACGACCCGTCCTCCGGCATCGGATCTGGGGTCGCAGCAACGGCGTTTCGACGGCTTTCGGGAGGAGTTCAATGAAGAGCGTCCGCACGAGGCGCTGGGCCAGCAGCCCCCCGCGGAGCTGTATCACCCGTCGCCGCGCCGGTATCCGGATGTTGCACCGAAGGTGGAATATCCGGGCCATTATGAGGTACGCTCGGTGCGTCGTGATGGGCGCATTAAGTGGCAGGGTGATTTCCTCTTCGTCAGCGGGGTGCTGGTGGGCGAACCCGTCGGCTTGGAGGAGATCGACGACGGCATCTGGTCGTTGTACTTCGGCCCGCTCTTTCTGGCCCGCTTCGATGAACGGGAGAGACGCTTTGAGGGTGCGACCTCCGGGGTGCGCTGGTTACGTGAATCGGGCACTGAAGAATGAACTCCGGGGTCGCTTCGCCGAGCTGGAGCGGTACTTGTGGAGCACGGAAAGAGAAGACGCGCGCGCCGCCAGCCGACCCTCGGTCGCTACGCTCCCTCGCCACACCCTAAGCCGGCTGGCGGCGCGCGCGAAAGGCAAAAGACAAAAAGGCAGAAAGGCAGTTCAGGTAAGCGCGAATGGGGGCGCTCGGTGACTCAAAAGGGGTGCCCCGCGGACACGTCCTCGGACCCCAAGCGGGTGGGTCGGCCGTGGGACGGTTCGAGCGGCTATCGCTCGTGGGCACGCCCTCAGCCCCCGATCGGTTCGAGCGGCTATCGCTCGTGGGCACGCCCTCGGACCCCGATCGGGTGGGTCGGCCGTGGGACGGTTCGAGCGGCTATCGCTCGTGGGCACGCCCT
>JAAEQG010001339.1 GCA_024231775.1 bacterium | reverse complement strand
CTGGAAGGTGCTGGGGGGGGCAGGAACGTCGGCGAGCTGGGTTTGGCTGACAACCCGGTTCATGTAGAAGCGACCAGCGTTTCGCAGACCGACGTCCGGCGGGGACGCCGGCCGCCACGGAAGTTGTCACACGTCACCTAGCCGGGAACCCGCTCTGAGGCGGGCATACCGCCCGATATCGCAGCCGATTGGTGCCGGTGGTCGTTGCACGTGAGGGCACACTTTGTTATGCTGGGTGGTCTCCGGAACAGGGAGATTATGGGGTGCGCCTGGTAGCGGGGTGACTGGGCGGTGGTGAACAAGAGTGGAAAGACGCTTAGCGGTCTACACCTGATCGCTCGTCTGGATGTTGAGTTCTGCCGAAAACGTTGGTGGAGGACAGGGGGTCGTGACTCCACGCGCAGGCCACGCCGCTCAGCATCGAATCCTACAAAGGAGAAGAACTTATGCTCGGACGTACAGGACGCAGCCTTCTATGTGTGGGGTTGATGTTCGGTCTGACCGCGGTGGTCCAGGCGCAACCGTACACCACGACGGTGGACTTCAATGATGACCTGGAGTTCCCTGAGGGTGAGGAGTTTATCTGGCAGAGTCCCGCCTGGTCGGGTTCCACGCAGGGCATCGTATGCACGCGGGGCACTGGTGGAGCCTGCATCGAACGGGATCCTTTCGACAACCCTATCGAGTTGTCTCAGCGGGTAAGCTGGTCCGGTTTGCCCAGTCCGGCGGTGGAAATCTTCTGGGTGTGGGATGATCCAGCCAACACCAGCGGCGTGGATGGGGTTCGTGCTACGACGGCGTTTTCGGACAATATGTCCCGTCCGTCGATGCACCTGGGCGGCAAGCTGCGCTTCAAGATTGCCGTGTCGGCGTGGAACTACAATCCGGTGGACCATTCGTTTGACACCCAGTTCAAGAGTAACAACCCGCCGCAGGCGGGCGACCCGTCCATTCTCCTAGCTTTGGGTGTGAAAGAGACCGGGAACGCGGTGCCCCAGGGGGACACGGACAACGGATCGGGCGACATCGAGTTCGTGTACCTTCCCGGTTCGATCCTGCCGACCACGACAAACGGCCTGATGGGCGAGTGGCCGCCCATGGGCTTGCGGATCTACGCGGAGAACGATGATTGGCCGCCGGACGCGGATGACTACCAGCAGGTCGAGTTTGACTTCGGGCCCGGTGGGGGACTTACGATCCTGGGCTTCGCCAATGACGGTACCGCCCCGGATACCGCGGGTGACGGGGTGCTCGACGCGACGACTAATGGTGACGGCGTCAATAGGGGGCCGATGGAGGCTCTGTTCTTCACCAATGATGCCGCCGACACCCAGGGGCAGTTCATGTTCGTCTACATCGACGACGTGGAGTTCGTATCGAACGTGATCGACCCGGTCCCGACTCCCACGGTGGAGGCGCCGATCTACGTGGACGCGGTCGAGGTCGTTGTTTCCGATCTGATTCCCACGGTCGATCGCGTCGAGCTGTGGAAGAACTCCGCGCTGCTGGACTCAATTGATACCAACGGTGTGACGGAGTGGACCTTCACCATTGCCGCGGCCCAGTTGGGCGATACCTACACCGCCAAGCAGCGCGATAGCGATGACGGCCGCACCAGCGATGAGTCCCAGGGTGTGACCGTGATCGCTCTGCCGTTCCCGGGTCCGCCGATCAATGCGCCGCCCGTCGCCGGGACTTCCGGCGTGGAGGTGATCGGCATCGATTCCACCGCGACGGAGGTCGAGGTGTACGTCAGTACCAACGGAGGCGCGAGCTACGCGAGCCTGGGTACTGCTCCGGTGAGCGGAGGACAGACCTCGCTAACCTTCACCGCTCCGGCGCCGTTGATAATGGGTGATATGTTGCAGGCCACCATGCGCGTCGAGGGAGACGAGAGTGATCCCTCCGGCCCCGTGACGGTCACTACCAATGGGCTGGTCGTCGAGTATGCCAACGACTTCGAGGGTTATGCGGATCAGGCGGCGTTTGAGGCTGACGGTTGGGTTACCGGAGCCGGCGATACCCCCCTCGAGTTGAACACCAACGGCAACGCCACCCTTGGTGGTAATCAATCGCTGTATGCCCCGATGAGCGTGCTCAGTACCGACGCTTTTCGCAGCCAACGGACCCTGGATCCGCGGGTTAGCGGTACGGACACGCACCCGCTGGTCTTCACCTTCAACTACTACGACACGGTGGGGGCGGGTACTATCTTGCGGCATTATTGCGAGCTTCGGGACTACGTTTCGGATCAGACCGGGCTCAATCAGATTGTTGCCGCCGGTACGACCAGCAACTTCTCCTCAGGCTCCGAAACGATCGACATCAACTACTACATGGGGCGGATCGTCTTCTCCAGTGCGGGCTACTTCAACCTCGACGGTCCTACGTCTTCGCAGCGTTCGATCGGTTGGCACACCATCACCGCCGTGATCCTTTCCGATACGGTGGACTTCTATCTGGATGGTATCCTGGCCGATCGCGGCATGGTGCGCAACGGGGGCTTCGGGGACTTCAACAACCTCTACCTTGGTTCCGGCGCAACTTCCTACAACGGCGCAGCCTGGTTCGACGACGTGTCGCTGACCACCGGCCGGGTGACGTTCCCGGAGATGGCTCCGACCGTTCCGATTGCTCCGACCGTTCGCAGCCCCATTCTGGAGGACGAGACGACGGTCCGGGTTACGGGTGTGGCAGAGGATGCCACCGGGGTGGATGTCTTCGCCGAT
>JAAEQG010001338.1 GCA_024231775.1 bacterium | reverse complement strand
GGTCTTGCAAATCGTCCAGGGAAAGACTGTAGTTTACAGGAAGATTGCCGGAGGACCGAGATGACGACGACTTCTGAAGCTCGTCCTGCGGGAGCTCACCAGGGCGTCGCAGCCCTCCCAAAGGCTCGCCGATCCGTGCTGCTCCAACACCGTCGTTGGCGGACGGGCGTGGTACTGATCCTATGCTTGGGTCTCGTCGTGGGGTTGATCCGATGCAGCCGGCAGCCCCATGAGCCGAGCGAAATCCGGATCGGGATGCTGGCCGATTTCGGTGTCCTGGAGAGCCAGCCCACCGTCAAAGGGGCCAGGCTGGCCGTAAAAGTAATCCATGACGCGGGAGGACTCGCCATCGGCGGACACCGGCATCGGGTGGAGCTGATCATCGAAGACACAAGGAATACGCCGGAGGATACGTCACGCGCCGTCCTGAGGCTGATCAACCAGGAAAACGTGGTCGCCATCGTGGGTCCCCAGGTCAGCCGAAACGTCTTTCCCGCCTCGAGAGCAGCCGAGAACGCCCGCATCCCGTTGATCAGCCCCGGATCGACCAACCCCCGAACGACCGCCGGCAAAGACTTTGTCTTCCGGGTCGCCTTCACGGATTCCCTCCAGTGTGAGGTGCTGGCTCGCCTCGTCCTCGAGCAGCTCCGCACCCCGACGGCGGCGGTGCTCTACGACGTCGCCGGCGCCTACAGCAGAGACCTCGCAACGATGTTCAAGCAGGCATTTGAAGCGGCGGGCGGACAAGTGGTCGCCTTCGAATCGTACACCACCGGCGATCAGGACTTCAGCCGCCAGTTGACTCGCATCGGGAAGCGCATGCCCGGGATGCTCTTCTTGCCCAACCTCAACACCGACGTCATCCCCCAGGCGAGGCAGGCTCGCCGGCTGGGCATCGCCGGCACCCTCGTCGGCGGTGATGGGTGGATTCCAGAAAGACTTACTGAACACCCGGAGCTGGAAGGCGCCTTCGCGGTTCAACACTGGCATCCCGACGTGGCCGATACGAACCCGGAGGCTCGTGCCTTCATCGCGGCGTATCGTCAAGCCTATGCTGAGGATCCGTCGAGCTTCCCAGCCCTGACCTATGATGCCTTCGGGCTGCTTTTTCAGGCGATCCGTCGAGCGGGTCGGGCCGACCCGGAGTCGATCCGCCATGCGCTGTCGCGACTCGAGGACTACCCGGGAGTCACGGGCACGATCACGTATCGCGGCACGGGAGGGGATCCGCAAAAGCCTGCGCTGATTGTGCAGCTGAAGGGGGGGAAGGTGGTCCTTCACAAACTGGTAGGCCCGGAACCTAAGAGGTGACTCAACGATGCTTCGATACCGCAGGCATGGGTGTTCAAGGTTTGTACTGATATTGAGCTTGAGCCTCATCAGCACCTTCGTCGGCTGCCATCGCCGGCCCGCCGAGCGGGGTGAGATCCGAATCGGCGTGCTCATCGATCGGACCGATCCGGCCGATGTGGCCACCGTCAATAGCGCCAACTTGGCGGTGGCCGCCGTAAACGACGCAGGGGGACTCGACCTCGGTGGAGAGAAGCATCACGTGGTGCTGCTCATCGAAGACATGAAGACGACGCCCGGGGAGGCCGTGGATGCCGCGCGTCGACTCATCCATCAGCAAGGGGTGGTGGCGGTGGTGGGGCCCGGCATGAGCCATTTCGCCATCCCCGTTGCCAATG
>JAAEQG010001337.1 GCA_024231775.1 bacterium | reverse complement strand
TCTACGACGTGGTCCAGCAACTTGCTCAACCCGAGGAGCGTATTCTCAATCGCTTCGGTGTGGATGTGCTTGACATCGGTCGAATGTTCAATCAGCGCGACGAAGACTGGTACTACATTCGTCTGGCCGATGGCAGCGCGGCGCAGTACCCCTCCTGGTTTCACCCCGTTCCTCGATCCGATGGTTCCTTCGAGGCCGAGCAGGCTGGCCGGGTGATTGCCCGCATGCCGGCTGGGGGGACGTTCTTCGACCAGACGTGTTTTCCCTACCTTGACGGGTATCCCGGGACGTTCGAGACTCTCGATGACGCCATGGGGCGCGTGCTCTGGGCGGCCCTGGTTCACAGTCCCTGGGATCACGCCGGTGAGGCGGATTTCTGGTCGCAGCTTCGTGCTCGAACGCTGCGATTGCGCGAGTCATCGGATCGGGCGCTGATGGTCGTCTGTGGGTGCAACCTGTTCGAATGGGGGACCTTCCTGCGCCGGATGGATAATTTCCTCATGGACCTCTACACGGAGCCGGACAACGTCGAGCGGTTGCTCGATGCCCTGATGGAGCGACATCTGG